>CALBBA010000036.1 GCA_937926755.1 uncultured Collinsella sp. | reverse complement strand
GCGGATGCGGCGGATGGTATTGGTCCCATAAGCCGTTTCCGAGGGGTTCATACCCGCGGCAGGCTCATCCAGCAGCAGCAGCTTGGGGCTGGTGGCCAGCGCACGCATGATCTCCAAACGGCGCTGTGCGCCATAGGGCAGGCTGCCAGCCTGCGTATAGGCCATATCTGCCATGTGGAAGATGTCCAGCAGCTCAAAGGCACGCTCGGTGCAGTGCTTTTCCTCTTTCCAGTAGTTGGGCAGGCGGATCAGCGACGAGGCAAGATCGTACTTCATGGACTCATGCAGGCCGACCTTGATGTTGTCGATGACGCTCATCTCCTTGAACAGACGGATGTTCTGGAAGGTGCGGGCCACGCCCATCCGGTTGACCTGATAGGTCTTTTTGCCCGCCGTGGGCATTCCATCGATCAGGATGGAGCCGCGGGTGGGCTGGTAAACATTGGTCAGCAGGTTGAACACCGTGGTCTTACCGGCACCGTTGGGGCCGATCAAACCGGCGATCTCGGTCTTGCCGATAGTCAGGCTAAAGTCGTCGACTGCCTTAAGGCCACCGAACTCAATGCCCAGGTGGATGCACTCAAGTGCCGGGCGCTCGCCCAGGTCGCGGTCGGGAACGATGGCGCCAGAAGGATACGGAACCATCTTGCCCTTGTTGAACTCAAATTTACTGGGCATCGGCTGCCACCTCCTTCTTGGAAGCAAAACGGTCCTTGACGCGACCGAAGAATGCCTTGAGCTGCGGGTTGTTGGTAAAGATCATGACCAGGATCAGCACGATGGCGTAGATGAGCATGCGGTAGTCCGAGAACTGACGGAGCAGCTCGGGAAGCACCGTGAGCAACGCCGCCGCGATGACGGAGCCGCGCATATTGCCCAGACCACCCAGGACCACGAACACCAGGATGAGGATGGACGTGTTGAAGTCAAACTTAGTGGCGGAAAGCTGCGAGAAGTTACCGCCGAAGAGAGCTCCGGCAGCACCGGCAAGGGCAGCGGAAACCACGAAGGCGATCATGCGGTATTCGGTGACGGAGATGCCTACCGACTCGGCTGCAATCTTGTTATCGCGCACGGCCATAATGGCACGGCCGGTACGGCTGCGAACCAGGTTGAGCACGATCACGAGTGCGACCATGACCAGGATGGCACCGGCGAGGAAGGTCGAGTACGTCGACACGCCCGAGGCGCCCTGGGCGCCCTTGATGATGGCGGTACCGTCCTCGAGCAGATGCAGGTCGTCGATCGTAGAGTTGCCCGTGATGTTAAAGATCACGTGCAGGCCGCGGGAGTCGACACCCACAATGAGGCAGGTGACGATCTCTTTGATGATCTCGCCAAAAGCCAGGGTCACGATGGCCAGATAGTCGCCGCTCAGGCGCAGGACCGGGATACCGATCAAGAAGCCCAAGATGGCAGCGGCGATAGCGCCGACCACAATGCTGATGATCAGACGCACCGGATCGGACGGAACGGCGCCCTCCAGCGCGACGGCGGTGACGATGCCCGTATAGGCGCCGACGCTCATAAAGCCCGCGTGGCCCAGCGACAGGTCGCCCGCGATGCCGACGACGAGGTTAAGGGAAATGGCCATGACGATATAGGCCGTGATGGGAACCAGTTGACCGGCGATCATGCGCGGAATCATGTGGTTGGACTGCATAAAGAACACGATGGCGAACGCCACAAGGCACATGGCGTACGTAACAAAGTCGTGACGCGTCTGCTTGTCTTTAAGAAACTTCATAACGCTCACCTACACCTTCTCGGGGACGTACTTGCCCAAGAGGCCGGCAGGCTTGACGAGCAGGACGATGATCAAGACACCAAAAACGATAGAGTTGGCAAGGCTCGTGGAAATGTAGGCCTGCGCCATCGCCTCGATGATGCCGATGAGAATGCCGCCGACAAAAGCGCCGGGGATGGAGCCGATGCCACCGAAGACAGCGGCGTCGAAGGCCTTGATGCCAGGCATGGCACCCGTCGTGGGCTGCAGCACCGGCGAGTAGGAGCACAGCAGCACGCCGGCGATGGCGGCAAGGGCAGAGCCGATGGCAAACGTCATCGAAATGGTGCGGTTGACGTTGATGCCCATGAGCTGAGCGGCAGCCTTGTCCTCGGACACGGCGCGCATGGCCTTGCCCATCTTGGTCTTACCTGTAAAGAACATCAGGCCGGCCATGATAACCAGGCAGGCGACGATGGTGACGAGCGATACGGCGCTCACGTTGAACTTGGCCAAGAACTCCGGCACCGGGAAGGTGACGAGCGAAGTGAAGTTCTTGGGCGTGGCGCCCCACAGAAGCTGCGCGGCGTTCTGCAGGAAGTAAGACACGCCGATGGCCGTGATCAAAACGGCCAGCGGGCCCGCCTGACGCAGCGGCTTGTATGCCAGACCCTCGATGAGAACACCGAGAACGGTACAGACCACACAAGAGAGAATTACAGATGCCCAGCCCGGGAGGCCGAGATACGACGTGGCACAGAACGAGACATAGGCACCGACCATGATGACATCGCCGTGAGCGAAGTTCAGCATCTTGGCGATACCGTAGACCATGGTGTAGCCCAACGCGATGATGGCGTAGACGCTGCCCATGGACAGGCCGTTGACCAGGTATTGGATAAAGACCGTCATGTTCCACATCCCCCTTTCGAATAGGTTTCCAGTTAATGTATGAAACAGGGACGTTACATCGTCCCTAGATACCAAGCAAGCAGGGAAGGCCAAAACCTCCCCTGCTTGGGATCAAAACCGCTCTATGTAAGGCGGCCAATTAGGCCTGTACGTACTTGCCGTCGGTAATGACGTACGCCGTCGGGTCCTTCTGGACCTGGCCCTTGTCGTTCCAGGAGAGCTTGCCAGTCAGACCGTCAACGGTAATGTTGCGCATAGCCTCGGGAAGCTTCTCGGCAACCTCGGTCGGGTCGGCGTCGGCACCCAGGCCGGCTTCCTTGAGGGCCTCGACCACCGCATGCACGCCGTCGTAGGCGTCGGCGGCAAACTGGTCCGGAGTCTCGCCATACTTATCCTTGTAGGCGTTGACGAAGTCGGCATTCTTCTCGTCATCGGCGGAGAATGGGGTCATGAGCAGCAGACCCTCGGCCAGAGAGGTGTCGAAACCTTCCACGCCCAGGATACCGTCCATACCGTCGCAGCCCATCATCTTGACGTCGTAGCCCATGTCCTTGGCGTTCTTGAGCAGGACGGACGCCGGCGTGTAGTAGATCGGCGCAAAGATGAGCGTGGCGCCGGCCTCCTTGGCCTTGGTGAGCTGGTTGGTAAAGCTCGTGGAGGAGTCGTCCTTAAAGGTCTCGGTATCGACGATATCGAGCTTGGACGCCTTGGCCTGCTCGGCAAAAGCGTCGGCAACGCCCGAGCTATACGTATCGCCGGAGTTGTAGAACAGGGCGATCTTGGCATCCGCGTACTTCTCGGCCAAGAACTTCGCGGCGCTGGCGCCCATGGTGGGATCGGTGAAGCAAACCTGAAAGACCGTGGTCTTGTCCTTGGTGACGTCGAGCGACGAGGCCGAAGGCGTGACCATGAGCATATCGCCGGCGATCTCGCCCGAGACGGCGACGGCGGCACCGGTGGTGACGGGGCCGACGAGCGCCTGCATGCCCCAGTCGCACAAGGTATTGAAGGCGTTGATGGCCTTCTCGCCGTCAGCGACGTCATCCTCAGACTTAAGCGAGAGTTTGAGGTCCTTGGTCGAAAAATCCTTGGCGGCGAGCTTGGTACCCTTCTCGGCCGAAACGCCATAGGTTGCCGCGGCGCCGGTCAGAGGGCCGATGACACCGATCTTGAAGGTCTTGCCGTCATCGGCGGAGCCGCCGTCCGAGCCACCCGACGAGCAACCAGCGAGTGCCGCGGTGCTACCGAGCGCCGCGGCACCAGCCAAGAAACTCCTGCGGTTAAGTACGTTGTTGATGCTAAACATGGTGTCCCCCTTTTCGCTGGCCGCGGTGCGACCGTCTTGCGGTACAGGGCAAACCTTATGGTGCAAACGTTGACAGTTTGTTACGGAAGTTCGTTTGTAGCGAGCGTGTTTCCAATGTTTCCGCAGCGTTTCGGGGGTGCCGTTTTGTGCGACTCCTGTTGCCTGGCGAGCACGCGCCCTCGGTTCACGCTAGAATGCACTCAACCTTTAAGCGGTTAATCCATCCATGAGATGCACGAAGGAGCTATCTATGAGCGAACCCCTGCGCACCGTGAACGTCGGCCTCATCGGTCTGGGAACCGTCGGCGGCGGCGTGGCCCGTCTGATCAAGAGCCACCACGATGAGTACCTGGCCGCCTACGGCATCGACCTTAAGCTGACCCGCGCCTGCGCGCTTGCCTGGGAGCAGGCCGAAGCCGCCGGTATTGAGCGCGAGGCCTTTACGAGCGACTGGCACGATGTCGTCACCGACCCCGCCGTCGACATCGTCGTCGAGCTGATTGGCGGCGAGCATCCCGCAACCGAGATCTTCACCACTGCCTTCGAGAACGGCAAGCATGTCGTCTCCGCCAACAAGGCCCTGCTGGGCCGCCATGTCGAGACGCTTGCCGAGAAGGCACGTGCGTGCGGCGTGCAGATTAAGTGCGAGGCCAGCTGCGGTGGCGGCATCCCCATTGTCAGCACGCTCGAGCACGACCTGGTGGGTAACAAGATCCTGACCATCGCCGGCATTCTCAACGGTACCACCAACTATATCCTGTCGCGCATGGACGCCGAGGGCGCCGATTACGCTGACGTGCTCGCCGACGCCCAGGCTAAGGGCTATGCCGAGGCCGACCCGTCCGCCGACGTCGACGGCTTCGACGCCGCCAGCAAGACGGCCATCCTCGCCTCCATCGGTTTTGGCACCCGCGTTACCACCGACGATGTGTACCAGCAGGGTATCCGTACCATCGGCGCCGAGGACATTGCCCAGGCCCGCGAGCTCGGCTACACCATTAAGCTGCTCGGCATCGCCCGCAACACCGACGCCGGCGTCGACGTCCGCGTGCATCCCACGCTGATCCCCGCCGACCACATGCTCGCCAAGGTCAACGGCGCCATGAACGCTGTCTACGTGGTAGGCGACGCCGTGGGTGAGACCATGTTCTACGGTGCCGGCGCAGGCTCCTTCCCCACCGCGAGCGCCGTCGTGGGCGACATCCTGTCGCTCTCCGAGCAGATCAGCCGCGGCGTGGCTCCGCTGCCCGAGATTGAGCCCTACGGTCACAACCTCGCCTTTAAGCCCATGGACGAGCTCCAGACCAAGTACTATGTGC
This sequence comes from uncultured Collinsella sp., assembly GCA_937926755.1. Lineage (GTDB taxonomy): Bacteria > Actinomycetota > Coriobacteriia > Coriobacteriales > Coriobacteriaceae > Collinsella. The sequence goes on along the minus strand of CALBBA010000036.1, from coordinate 1,333 downwards.
GCCTGAAAGTCGCCGACCGCGTGGGCGCCCTGTCCGAGACGGTCGACATCTTTGCCAAGCACAACATCTCGATCTCGCTCATCAACCAGGTCGAGGACGGCAAATCGGGCGCCAGCGATACCTGCTCGGTCATCTTCCTGACGCACCGTGCGCTCGAGAAGGACGTCCAGGCTGCCGCCGCCGAGCTTGCCAGCGTCGACTGCGTGGCCGAAGTCGCCAACGTCCTGCGCATCGAGGACGTTGAGGCTTGGACCGAAGGCGTCATGGCCAACTAACCCAACGCTCGCCTAGCAATACGCGCCTTGAGGGCTCCCGTCCGATGTGGGACGGGAGCCCTTTTGTCTCCTGCCCCAAGCACAACGGCAGAGCACATTTGCGCGAGCCGCTCATCGGTAACGCGGGCTACCGTTCACCGATATGCAAACACGGCCGATTCCGGTTACGGCTACGCTGTGCTGCGAATGTCCGCCCGCGATGAGAGGAAATACCATGTTGCTCGAGGGCAAGAAAGCAATCATCACCGGAGGCACGCGCGGTATCGGCTATGCCATCGCCTGCCGTTTTATCGAGGAGGGCGCCGCCGTCACTGTCTTTGGCTCGCGTCAGGAGACCGCCGATGCGGCCGTTGAGAAGCTGGCAGCCGCCTATCCCGACGCCAAGGTCTGGGGTCGCTCCTGCGATCTCACCTCGCTCGAGGCCGTGACTGAGGCCTTTACGCAGACTGCAGCCGACATGGGCGGCTTGGACACGGTCGTCAACAATGCCGGTATCTCCCAGCGTTCACCCCTCTTGGACTACACGGCCGAGGAGTTCGCAAAGGTCATGGACCTTAACGTCGTCGCCGTCTTTAATGGCCACCAGGCTGCCGCCAAGATCATGACCGAGGCCGGCCACGGCGGCACCATCACTACCACAAGCTCGATGGTCGCCAAGTACGGCCAGCCCTCCGGCGTCGGTTACCCCACGTCCAAATTTGCCGTCAACGGCATGGTCCAGTCGCTCTCGCGCGAGCTTGCTCCCATGGGCATCCGCGTCAACGCCGTTGCCCCCGGCGTGACTAAGACCGACATGGTCGCCAACCTGCCCGAAGAGGTCATCAAGCCCATCATCGCCACCATTCCGCTGGGTCGCATGGGCGAGCCCGAGGATGTCGCCAACGCCTTTGTTTTCCTGGCGAGCGACATGTCCTCCTATGTCACGGGCGCCGTGCTCCCCGTCGACGGAGCCGCCCGCTCCTAAGGAGCCACAAGCTTTGGCTTCAAGCTTCAACATAGCTCAACCAAAAAGGCGCGCCGTCTGAATCAACTGCAGACAGCGCGCCTTCTCCTGTTAT
>CALBBA010000035.1 GCA_937926755.1 uncultured Collinsella sp. | reverse complement strand
GCCGTTGAGCGGCGTACGGATGTCGTGGCTCATGCGCGTGAGGAAAGCGGTTTTGGCGGTGTTGGCGGCATCAGCTTTCTGCCGTTCCTCCTGTGCGCGGTAAAGCGACCAGACAAGGATGACGATGCCGGTGAGCAAAATGCAAATGACGACTGCCGCAATGACGATGCGGTTGCGGTAGAGAAGTCGGAACGCATCCGATTCTTGCGCCGAGTACGATGTGGGGAAATAGCTGTTTGCAGAGAGCGATTCACCTGCATTGACGATGCCCTTATTGATGATTCCCAGCAGCTCGGGCTTGCCGCGCGAAATTAAACACGATAGTTGTGCCGTGTTGGTGAGTTCCTGTGTTTCGAAATCCTCGATGTCGTAGATGTCGCGGAGAGTTTCCAGGCGCGTGCTGGGGACAATGATGCAACGTGCCTTCCCCTCATCGAGGGCTTTGAGCACCTCGCCGTCATTCGAATACTCGGTTACCGTTGCGTTCGGAAAGAGACTTTCGAGCTCAAAACGGTTAACGATTGTGCTCTTTGTACAAGCGATGTTCTTAAGGTCGCTGTTCAGGTTTTTGCCACTGTGAATGGCGGTCAGCGAAACCGTTCCCATCGAGCTTGACTGGATGACCCCTGTCTGCTCGGCGAGCCAGTAGTCGCGAAACAACGGCAGGGCGACATCGATGGTCCCGTTGGAAAGGGCTTTGATCATTTGTTTGTTGCTCGAGAGTGCGATTGTTTTGACCGTAATGCCAAACTTGTCGTGCAACGTCGTTGCAAGCGAGGCGAGCGACCCTTCCATCTCGCCGTCGTCATTTTGCGTACAGTAGGGAAGTTGGTTTTTAAGATAGCCGATCGTGATGGTATTGCCGTTTTCTTTGAGCCAGGTGGTCTCGGGGCCGGTGAGCGATGACGAGCCACTGTTTTGGGTCGAGTAACTCGATTTGACTTCCTCGTTATAGCGCGGGTTATCGCGGGCGATGGTCGTCATGGCGGCGTTGATGTCGTTCATCAGGTCAGGGCGGCTTTTGGGAACGGCAAAATAGTAGTCGCTCGAGCCTACGTAGAACATGGGCGACGCATCGGGCGACGAAATGGTGTCGTTCATGATGACGGCGTCGACCTCGCCGTCTGCAAGCGCCTCAAAGAGGGCACTGCCGGTGTCGATTTCTTTATAGGTGCAGGTAACGCCTTCGTCGGCGAGCCACTGCTGGCCGACGATAGTTTGCATAACGCCAGAGTTGCAGCCGATGGTGAGGCCTTGGAGCGCCTGGGGGTCACCCTTGGCCAGGTCGTCGCGGTCGGGCCTGGCGTAGATGTAGTAGCGCTCGGTGCCCTCGGGGTTCGAGGAAAAGAGCAGCTTCTGCTCGCGTTCTGCCGAATACGAGATGTTGGGCATGAGGTCGATTTCGCCTGCCTCGAGCATGTCCATAAGCTCGGAGAAGGTGCCGCTAACGTATTCGTATTGCCAGCCCTTTGTGTAATACGAGAGGGTCTGGAGGGACTCGTAGCCCCATCCCGAGAGGCGCTCGCCCGGCGTGCCTTCCTGGAAGCCTTTGTTGTTGACGAGCCAGCCAACGCGGACCGTCTTGACCTGCTGGTCGGAGTCGGCGGCAAAGGCTGGGGTGGGCATGACGGCGCTCAGTAGTGTGAGCGCAGCAAGCGCGACGGCTAGGGTGCGATATAGGGCTAAGCGAAGGACGGCGGAAGGTTTCACAGGCAATCCTATCGAGTTGAGACAGTTTCGCATAAGGATACCAGCTCAGCCTGCCCATTCAGCCGCCGCACCGCTAAACGGTCACTCCCGGCAGTTGGGGACAGTCCCTTTCTGCCGGGTGTGGGACAATAACGAGCGAATGTGATTGGGCGTCTGGAAAAGGGGTCGCGATGAACAAGTTGAGGACGCTTGCCGACGTGTTGCGCCAGGCTGGCTTTGCACGCATCACGGGCCTGTTTCTCGTCTTCTATCTGCTGTGCTCGACGGCCGTCTGGCTGTCCGAGCCCACGACCCTTACGTTTGGCGACGGCCTCTGGTTTAGCTTTGAGACCGTATCGACCATCGGCTTTGGCGATATCCCGGCCGAAACGCCGGTTGCCCGCGCTATCACTGTCGTTTTGAGCGTCATCAGCATCTTCTACATCG
>CALBBA010000034.1 GCA_937926755.1 uncultured Collinsella sp. | reverse complement strand
AATCATGTGTTGGTTTTTTTTTTTTTAGGGGGAGAAGGGGGTTATATAAAGCACGAGGAGCCGGGGGGCCCCCCCGCCGATCGCGTAATCGAGGTTCTCGCCGGTAATACCTGCGGTATGAAAAAGACCTCTTGCGCCGATCAGCTTACGCGCGCTATCGAGGCCGCTCGCGCAGAGATCGCCTAATGAGCATCGCTGATCGCTTTAAGAATGGAATAACGCGTCGAGGTTTTGTGCTGGGTGGCGCCGCTACCGGTGCTGCTGCCGTACTGGCCGGTTGCTCGAAAAAAACGGGCACGAGTGATGACGCCGCTGGCGAGCCGCAGGTTATCAAGGACGATTCGAAGATTGTCTCGATCACTGATGAGTACGAAGCTGTCGATATCGATCTTGAGCCCGCGGCCTCGTGGACGCTGCCGCTGGGCACGCTGCTGTACTACTGCGATGGCGACTACGCTGCCGCGATGATGGCGCCTGCTTCTGCCCTGCATGCCAATACGCTTGGTGTGCTCAACCTGGGCGATGGCTCGCTTACCACACTTATCGAGGATCCCATTGAGGGAACCGGTTATGCGTTTTACGACGTTCGCGCGGGTGATGGCGTGTTCGCATGGGTCGAGATGAACTTTGCCAATGCGTCTTGGAAACTCTATGCGCAAAACCTTGCAGGCTCCTCCCTTACCGGCAACGCTGTCGAGCTCGACCGCGGCGGCGAAAACTACGATCCGCCGCTCTTCACAGCGTATGGGTCGTCGGTCATCTGGTATAAGATGCCTTCGTCCGGCGGCACCAAGACGAGTAACGATTCGTACTGCTACCGTCAGTCGCCCAGCGAGTCCAAGCCTGAAACTATTTGGAAGTCGACGGGCCGCTTCGCATCCGCCCCGCGTGTGAGCGACGGCATCCTGACCATCTCGCCCCGTGTACACAATGATGAGGGCGTCTATTACGGTATGACGGCGATCGACCTGACTGACGGCAACAACACGAAGCGGGCTCAGCTGGTGCTTCCTTCGTCGGTTTCGCCTTTCGAGGCCGTGTATATGGGAGATACCTTCGTGTTCTCCATTGAGGCGACGTATAGCGGTGTGGGCAGCCTGGGCAATATGGGCACCTATATCGGTAACGAGGGCGGGCCGTACCTCTTCCTGTCGCGTGAGCCGCTCGCGTGCGCTGCGGGAAGGAAAAACAAATACCTGGTTAAAGTTCAGGCGTCGCATTTTTTGATTGACACTTCGGCTAAGACCTACGGCTCGCTTCTGTCGCCCGACCGAGCCTTGGAGTATGGCGATTATCCTGCTACGGCGGGTAAATCGAACTCGTTCTTAACGTACGCAACGGTGCGTAACAGCCAGGGAATTCCCGAGACGGTTACCGCTCGCTTGTTCTCTCTTTAGTCTCCGAGGGGTTAAAAAGGCGTCGACAGGGGAATAAGCGCGTTGTGACTATGAGTACCGCCCGCCGAGCTATCGCACCCATGCGATGCCCGGTGGGCTCAGGTGCGTTAAAATGAGCTTGTTCTTAGCTAATTGAGACAGGGGGGCCGTGTTATGGCTTCAGATGCAAAAAAGATTCTGCTGGTCGAGGACGAGAAGGCAATCCGTGACGCTGTCGCTGCCTATCTCGAGCGCGAGGGCTATTGGGTCGTGGGCGTGGGCGACGGCCAGTCCGCTATCGAGGAGTTCGAGAAGCATCAGTTCGACCTGGTCGTGCTCGACCTCATGCTCCCTAAGATTCCCGGCGAGCGCGTTTGCCGCACCATTCGCGATACCTCGGATGTCCCCATCATTATGCTGACGGCCAAGGGCGAGATCGAGGACCGTATTATCGGCCTCGAGCTCGGAGCCGACGACTACCTGATCAAGCCGTTCTCGCCGCGCGAGCTTGTCGCGCGCGTACGCGCCTTGTTCCGCCGTGCCCACCAGGCCGATGAGCCGGCCGTCGAGGTGCTCGACTTTGGCGATCTGGTCATTGACATCTCGGGCCACAAGATTTTGGTCGAGGGCAAGGAAGTCGACCTGACGGCTTCCGAGTTCAAGCTGCTCACCACGCTTGCCCGTCACCCCGGCCGCGTCTACAACCGCATGGAGCTGGTCGAGAAGGTGCTCGGCTACGACTTTGAGGGTTACGAGCGCACCATCGACAGCCACGTGAAGAACCTTCGCGCCAAGCTGGGCGACGACCCCAAGAAGCCCAAATGGCTCTACACCGTCCACGGTGTCGGCTACCGCTTCGAGGCTCCGACCAAGACCGATAAGTCGGACGAGAAATAAAGGAAATCACATATGACACCTGCGCGCTTTGAAATCGGGCAAAAGCATAAGCAGGAGAACGAGGCGGGTTCCAAGGCTAGTTGGAACACGCCTCGTTCCGATTCACGGCCAACGATGAGCTATCCCTCGCGTATGGCCCTGGCTTTTGCCCTGACATCGCTCATGACGGTATTGGTGCTGGTGGGCGTAGTCTCCGTTGTATGGGGCACGGTTTTTACGGATTACACGCGCTCCAATATTGTCGAAATCGCCAATTCCGCTGCCGAAAAGTTGGCAACGTCATATGAGGAAAACGGTTCTTGGACCGCGGGGGAGCTGCGTACGGTCGCGACATCGAGCTTGGTGTCCGACGATCTGGGTATGCAGGTCGTCAATAAAAAGGGCGTCATCGTCTACGACGACTCGTGGCCCTCGGCAAGCGCTACTGCCGATGTACGCGAAAATCAGGTGACAACCGACGGTACGAGCGGAAAGAAGGCGTCGCACAGCCCAGTCTCGTCTGCTCCCACCGATTCCAATAGCGTTGCCAACGTTGAGATCGTGACATCCTCCGGCGAGCACGTGGGTCAGGTCAAATTGTGGGCGATTGGCTCCGATGCCCTGCTCACCAGGGCAGACTCAGCATTCAGAGAGAAGACCTTTAACGCCATGGCCCTTGCCGCGGTTGTGGCCGTCTGCATCTCGGTCGTTATCGGAGCGCTCATGTCGCGCATGCTCACCAAGCCGATTCATCGTATTACCAGCACCGCCAAGCAGATTCGCGATGGAGACCTGTCCGCTCGTACGGGCTTGCGCGGCGATGATGAGATCGATCAGCTGGGAGAGACCTTCGACGAGATGGCCACCTCACTCGAGAAGGACATGAAGCACGAGAAGCGCCTGACCTCTGATGTTGCCCATGAGCTGCGCACGCCGCTCATGGCAATGCTGGCAACGGTCGAGGCTATGCAAGATGGCGTGTACCCCACCGATGACGAGCATCTGGAGACGGTCGCTTCCGAGACGCGTCGCCTGGCCCGTCTGGTGCAGCAGATGCTCGACCTGTCGCGCATGGAAAACAGTACCGCGCCGCTCAACCTGGAGCCGGTGGACATGGTGCCGTTTGTGCGTTCGATTGTGAATGGCCAGGAGCGCCTGTTTGCCGACCGTGACCTGCGTTTGCGCTTTGCAGATGAGACGCAGGGTCACGATGACGTTGTCGAGGCCGATCCCGACATGATCACGCAATGCGTCATCAACCTCATGAGTAATGCCATGCGCTATACCCCCGAGGGCGGATGGGTCGTGGTGTCGGTGCTCAGTGACCGTAAACACGTCGATATTGCGGTCTCGGACACGGGCATTGGAATCGCCAAGGAAGACCTGTCGCGCATCTTCGGTCGTTTTTGGCGTGCCGACGCCAGTCGCGCCCGCGAGGCGGGCGGTCTGGGCGTGGGCCTCGCCGTGACCAAGCAGATTGTCGAGCGTCATCATGGCTACATATCCGTGGAGTCGGAGCTTGGAAAGGGTACGACTTTTACGATTCATCTGCCTCGCGAGCACACGGCGGACGCGGCATCTACTACAATGGAGCACTAGCTTTTCGCTATTCGGTGAAGGAGGGGTTTCGTCCCTGCCGCTCCGAGTTTGCGAAAACGTGCGGGGAAGAACCCGCATTACTGTCGTATTTAGGTAAGGAGTGACTCACGTGACAACGATGGAGCGTCGTCCGGATTCCCGTGGCAAGGTTCGTGATATCTATGATGCCGGTGAAAACCTGCTGATGGTCGCCACCGACCGCATTTCTGCGTTCGACTTCATTCTTCCCGACGAGATTCCGTTTAAGGGAGAGGTGCTCAACCGCATCTCGGCATTCTGGTTCGATAAGTTTGCCGACATTGTTCCCAACCATCTCGTCTCCATCGATCCGGCGGATTTCCCCGAGGAGTTTGCCGAGTATCGTGACTACCTCGCAGGCCGCGCCATGCTGGTCAAGAAGGCCCAGACGATTCCTATCGAGTGCATCGTCCGCGGCTATCTGACCGGTTCGGGCAAGAAAACCTACGACGAGAACGGCACCGTCTGCGGCATTCAGCTGCCCGAGGGCCTGACCGAGGCCTCCAAGCTTCCCGAGCCGCTGTTCACGCCGTCCACGAAGGCCGAGATCGGCGACCATGACGAGAACATTTCGTTCGAGCGCTGCTGCGAGATCGTGGGTGAGGATATCGCCACGCAGATTCGCGACCTGTCCCTCAAGATTTACAAGGCCGCTGCCGAGTATGCCGCGACTCGAGGCATCATCATCGCCGACACCAAGTTCGAGTTCGGTGTCATCGATGGCAAGGTTACGCTGATCGACGAGTGCCTCACGCCCGACTCCAGCCGTTTCTGGCCCGCCGCCAGCTACGAGGAGGGCAAGATTCAGCCCAGCTACGACAAACAATTCGTCCGCAATTGGCTTAAAGCCAACTGGGATATGACGGGGGAGACCCCGCACCTGCCCGCCGAGGTCATCGATGGCACGTCCGAGCGCTATCGCGAGGCCTTCCAGATCATCACGGGCTCCCAGTTCACAAGCATGAAGGAGAACGCATAAGTGAGTACCCGTAGCGCCACGAACAAGCGCACGCAATCCCACGAAGTTACCGGGGTTGCGCGCAAGTCTGCCGCATCTGCTAAGCCCGCCCGCCAAGCAGCGAGCTCCGTTCGCGTCGTGCCGGCTTCGTCTAAGGCACGCCGCAAAGAGCTCGAGAAGGGCGAGAACCTCGAGGGCCTCTCTAAAGAGGAGAAGCGCGCCCGCAAGGCTAAGCAGCGCGCCAAGGAGGACCGCATCTATACGGTGTCGAATATCCTCCTTAAGCAGGACGAGGACTACACCAAGCGCCGCCGTATTTGGTGGGCTGTGCTCGCTATCGGCATGGTACTCGTCGTGGCAATTTGGGCTTCGCTCTACTTCGCTCCCGGCGGTACGGTGTCCAGTCCTGTTCAGATGGTCGGCATCGTTTTGTCCTATGTCATCATCCTGGGTGACTTTATCTACGACTTCGTTCGTATTCGTCCCTTGCGCAACATGTACCGCGCGCAGGCCGAGGGCATGTCCGAGAACAAGCTCAACGCTCTTATCGAGCGCTCGGCTGCCGAGGAGGACAAGAAGGACTCCAAGAAGAAGTAGCGTTTGTATCCATACATATCGCTAAGATATAAGGCGCGCCGTTTTAGCGGCGCGCCTTTTTACTGTTCTATAGATAGATGGAGTGGCACATGATTCGAGCTGCCCTGACGGTCGAAGAAGCTCTGGAGGGCATGAAGGCCCTGGAGCTCAAGATTAAAAACTATGCGCGCCTGGTTGTCCGCAAGGGCGTAAACGTCAAGCCCGGCCAGGAGGTTGTCGTTCAGTCTCCGGTCGAGTGCGCGCCCTTTGCCCGCGTGGTGGTTGCGGAGGCTTATGCCGCCGGCGCCGGCCACGTGACGGTCATCTGGGCCGATGATGCCGTGACGAGGCTCACGTACGAGCATGTCGAGAAAAGCTATTTTGAGCAGACGCCCGAGTGGAAGCGCCTGCAGCTGGATTCCCTGGCCCAGGACGGTGCCTGCTTTATCTTTATCGAGGGTGCGGACCCCGCCGCCCTTAAGGGCATCGATCCCGCTAAGCCCGCTGCAGCTTCTAAGGCAAAGAACACGCAGTGCAAAGTTTTCCGCCGTGGACTGGATTACAACATCAATCCGTGGTGCATCGCCGGCGCTCCGGTCGTGGCTTGGGCGCGCGAGGTGTTCCCGGGAGACGCCGATGAGGTTGCAATCTATAAGCTGTGGAATGCGATTCTGCATACCGCTCGCGCCGATGGCCAGGACCCAGAGAGCGACTGGGAGCTCCATGACGCCGCATTCGAAAAGAACCTGCGTTTCCTGAACGACAATCGTTTCGACTACCTGCATTACACCTCGGCAAATGGAACCGATCTGACGATTGGCATGACGAAGGGTCACGAGTGGGCCGGCGGCAAGGGCAAGACGCCCGATGGGCACCCCTTCTTCCCCAACATTCCCACCGAGGAAGTCTTCACTTCGCCCGATCGCATGCGCGCCGACGGTATCGTGTACTCGGCCATGCCGCTCATCCACCACGGCAATAAAGTCGACGATTTTTGGATTAAGTTCGAGGGCGGCCGCGTGGTGGACTACGACGCCCGCGTGGGCAAGGCAACGCTCGCAAGTATCATCGATACTGACGAGGGCGCTGCTCACCTGGGAGAGGTCGCGCTCATTTCCAAGAACACGCCGATCCGCGAAAGTGGTGTTCTGTTCTACGATACGCTCTATGACGAGAACGCTAGCTGCCATCTTGCGCTAGGTGTCGGTTTCCCCGAATGCATCGAGGGTGGGTACGACATGTCCAAGGAGGAGCTCCTGGAGCATGGTGTTAACGTCTCGAGCACGCACGTCGATTTTATGATCGGCACGGACGACATCGATATTACGGGCATTACGCCTGATGGACGTGAAGTTGTGATTTTCCAGAACGGCCAATGGAGTTGGGAATAGTTCCAGACCGTGGTACAATGCCACCCGCGGGCCGTTAGCTCAGCTGGCAGAGCAGGGGACTTTTAATCCCAAGGTCCAGGGTTCGAACCCCTGACGGCCCACCCAAAGATTGTTGAGACGGTCAACTTCGGTTGGCCGTCTTTTTTGTTGCCGGTGCACGGGTTCGAACCCGTATCTATCTATATATAAGAACGCTTGGCGAATAAAACCCGCCTTTTACCGATGGGAAACAAATAGCTGATGCCTTTGGGGTAAAGTAGCGCTCCAGAGATGACCGATGTCTCAATACTCATAAAACAGCTGGTCATCGCCAATATCAGAAGCCAATGCTTCAGTTTTAACCTCAGTGATGCGACTGAGGGACCTATTCATTTGTGAACAAAATATGGAGTGCGCGATTCCCGCCCACGGGGACCCTCCGGTCTGGCAATATATCTCCTTGCCGCGCGGCCCGGTCGAACCGGGAACC
>CALBBA010000033.1 GCA_937926755.1 uncultured Collinsella sp. | reverse complement strand
GAAATGCTCCAGGGCCACAAGCCCCTCGTGCGCCACAAACGTCTCAACCACATGCGGCGACTCCTCGTAGCACCATTGGGTCAACGGACCCTCGCTCGTCTGTCGAACCACCAGGCCACCCATGCCAGACGGCTCACACGTCACAAGCAGGTACTCCCCGCCCTCGTCGCTCTCAAACAAAACCACCCGATCATCAAACAGCTCCATCGCGTCCCCTTTCTCTCGCTCTTATTTAGCAAAAGCATAACAGGTAGATGGCTGTATACAGAACAGTTGTTCGTGTGTTTTCTATTGAGCTGTCCGCACAGCATGGTATGGCCGCACACAAAAAGGGCACCCCAAAAAGGAGTGCCCTAGCAAATCGCTTATGCAGCCAATCTACGCGACCGGCTCGATCTTCTCGAGGCCGCCCATGTAGGGGCGCAGAACCTCGGGGATCGTGATGGTGCCGTCGGCGTTCTGGTAGTTCTCCAGAATGGCAGCCATGGTACGACCAGCCGGCAGACCGGAACCGTTAAGGGTGTGCAGGTATCGCGAACCCTTGAAGTTCTCGGGATCGCGATACTTGATGTTGGCACGACGGGCCTGGAAGTCGCCACAGTTGGAGCAGGAGCTGATCTCCTTGTAAGCGTTGTAGCTCGGCAGCCAGACCTCGATGTCGTAGGTCTGACGGGCAGAGAAGCCCAGGTCGCCGGTACACAGGCTAATCACGCGATACGGCAGGCCCAGCTGCTGCAGCAGGTACTCGGCCTCGGCGGTCATGCTTTCGAGCTCCTCGTCGGACTCCTCCGGCTTGGCAAACTTGACCATCTCAACTTTGTCGAACTCGTGCTGGCGAATGATGCCGCGGGTGTCGCGACCGGCGGAGCCAGCCTCCTCACGGAAGCAGGGAGTGAAGGCAGTGTAGCGGCGCGGCAGGGTGTCGGCGTCGAGGACCTCGCCGGCGTGCAGGTTGGTAAGCACGACCTCGGCGGTGGGGATCAGGAAGTTATCGCCCGAGACGTGATAGGCGTCGTCCTCGAACTTGGGCAGCTGGCCCGTACCGAACATGGTCTGACGCTTGACGACGATGGGCGGCCACCACTCCTTAAAACCACGGCTGGTGTGCGTATCGAGGAAGAAGTTGATGAGGGCGCGCTCAAGACGGGCGCCGGCGCCACCGAGAACGGTGAAGCGGCTGCCGGAGAGCTTGTTGCCACGCTCGAAGTCGAGGATGTCCAGATCGGTACCCAGATCCCAGTGCGGCTTAAAGTCGAAGTCGAACTCGCGCGGGGTGCCCCAACGACGGCGCTCGATGTTCTCGTCCTCGTCCTTGCCGTACGGCGTGGCCTCGCAAGGAATGTTGGGCAGGTGAGCCATGAAGTCGTACTGCTCCTGCTCGAGGGCGGTGCGGCGCTCGGCCAGACCGTCAATCTTCTCGTTGACGGCGCGCACGGCCTCCTTGGCGGCCTCGGCCTCGTCCTTCTTGCCCTCCTTCATCAGGGCGCCGATCTTTTTGGACTCGGCGTTACGCGTGGCCTGGAGCTCCTCGACCTCGGTGATGACGGCACGGCGCTCGTCGTCGAGCTCAAAGAACTTCTCGCGATCCCAAGACGTCTGGCGATTTGCCATGGCGGTATCGATGGCATCGGGGTTCTCGCGAACAAACTTGATATCAAGCATTAGATCCTCCGGCGATATACATTCCATTTAGGTTGCAACCTTGTACATGTATGGGCAAGTATATACTTATGAGCGTTTACGACCCAACTCAACTACGCAAGAAGGCACCCAATGGACGCAGTTTTTTCCTTTTTGTTTGGCACCCGCACCGGTTTTGCCATCCTTTTCGCCGGCGGCATCCTGCTATTTGCGATTCTTGCCTTTGTGATGGAGAAGCGCACCCATAAGATGTATGTCGACCGCGGCCCCAAGTCCGAGGACAAAGAAGACAGCTTCTGGGACTAACCTGCCAAAAAGGGACAGGTTTATTTTGGTCGGTTTTATCTGGGCAAACGCAAGCGCCCCGCAACTGGAATTGAGCCAGTTGCGGGGCGCTTTTTGCTCGAGGTACAAAACCGCAGGAAAACCCTGCAAAATAAATCTGTCCCTAAATAGCAGGTTTTACTGGAGGGTTGCGTCGATTGCCTTGACCAGGGCGCTGCGCATGCCGGCGTCCTCGAGCGCGACGACGCCCTTGATGGTGGCACCGCCGGGCGAGCACACGGCATCCTTCATCGCTGCGGGATGCTGACCGGTTGCGAGCTGCAGCTTTGCCGTACCCAGCACCATCTGGCTCACAATGCGATAGGCATCGGCGCGCGGGATACCGTGCTTGACCGCCGCATCGCTCAGGGCCTCGATCGCCATGGCGACGAATGCCGGAGCGCAACCACCCACCGTGCCGCCCACAAACAGCAGGCTCGTATCGAGCTCAACCACCGCACCGAACTTGCCAAGCAGATCAAGCACCACTGCGCTCTGTTCATCACTAAGCGTGGAAGCCTTCTCGCAAGCTATGACGCCCTCGCCCACCGAAACCGGTGTGTTGGGCACCGTCGAGATATGCGCGACGCCCGGCAGGACCTGCTCCCACTTGGCACTGTCCCAGGTCCAGGCAACCGACAGAACGACCTTTTTGGCAAGAGCATCCTTGAGCGGGGCGAATACCTTCTCGATCATGTACGGCTTGACCGCAGCGACCACGATATCGGATGCGGAGACAACCTCGGCGGCATCGTGGCAAGCGGCCATGCCGCGCGCCTCGCAGCGCTCAACCAGTGCGTCGTAGCGACCCGCGCAGGCGCACATGTCGCTCGCAGCTACACCGGCAGCGATCCAGCCATCGGCCATAGCGCTCGCCATATTGCCAAAACCGACAAATCCAATCTTCATATCTCATAGTCCTTTCAGACACATTCCTCAAAACGAAAGGTATTGTCCCACGCCATTGTTTCGTATTGCCGACCTATTTGTGATACGGCTCGCCACGACTGATCTTGCAGGCACGGTAAATCTGCTCTAGCAGCACCACACGCGCCAGGTTATGCGGCAAGGTAATGCGTCCAAAGCTGAGCATCTCGTCGGCGCGGGCGCGCACCTCATCACTCACGCCGTCCGAACCGCCGATTACAAAGGCAATGTCGCTACTGCCTCGCAGCATAAGATCGTCGAGCCTCGCCGAGAGCTCCTCACTCGAACGCTCCTTGCCCTCAATGGCCAGCAAGATCACATGCGCTCGAGACGGCAAGGCAGCAAGAATCGCCGCCCCCTCCTTGTCACGCGCAGCATCCACGCCGCCCGCCTTAGCCGGGTCGATATCGGCCACCTCGCGGATATCAACCTTGGCATAGGCACCCAGGCGCTTGGTGTACTCAGCGCACGCGTCCTTCCAAAAGCGCTCCTTGAGCTTACCAACACAAACGACGGTGTATTTCACGCGCGCCTACTCCTTCGAATCGTTTTGAACTTTGCCGGCGGCCAGCATCTGCTCGAACATCGAGGCCGACTGCGAAAAGTCGCTCGGCAGCACGACCGTCGAGTTTTTGCCCGTACGTGCGAACTCCGTCATCATCTCGGACCACTGCGTAAACATAAACAGCTGGTTGGCCTCGTCGTTACCGACGCCCGTCTCCTGGATAATCTCGAGCGAATCCTTGATGCCCAGCGCAATGGCCTTGCGCTGGTTGGCGATGCCTTCGCCCGCCTTTTCCATTGCCTCAGCCTCGGCGGTCGCCTCGGTGACGCGCTTGATGCGGTCGGCCTCGGCGAGCTCCTGCGCGGCAGCGCGCTTGCGCTGGGCGGCGTTGATGTCGTTCATGGAGTTCTCAACCTCGGTCGGCAGTGCGATTTTGGTGATGAGCGTCGACACGAGGGTGAAGCCGTAGGCGGCCATCTGCTCGGAAACGGTAGCGTTGACATCCTTGGCGATGTCGTCCTTCTTGGCAAAGACCTCATCGAGTGTGTAGACGGGAATCGAAGAGCGCAGGGCGTCGGTGATGAAGTCACGCATCTGGTCGACGGGCTCCTGCAGCATATAGTAGCTCTTGTAGATGCCCGAATCTGCCGGGCCGGCGCCCATGTCATAGCTCACGTGGTACTGAGCAGAGACCTCAAGGCCGATGGTCACGTTGTCCTGGGTCTTAACGTCGATACCAAAACCGTTTTTCATGGTTCGCAGGCTCACCGTAGCGGCTTTGCGGTCAATCACGGGTACCTTCATGTGGAAGCCCGCGTTGACGATGCGGTTGAACTTGCCTAAGCGTTCGATGATCACAGCATGCTGCTGTTCAACGACATAGCAGGCGCTGGGAAGCAGCAGCAACAGAATGATGATGGGAATCAAAAGGCTCGTAAGGGCAGCGATGATACCGGAAAACAGCATGGTCTCTCCTCTGATAGGCACACGTTGCCATTAGGATACCCGTCCAAGGAGATCGTGCATAACAAAAAAGCCCCCATTGCTGGGAGCTCTTTCAATCAATGGTGCGGGCGAAAGGACTTGAACCTTCATGGGGTTGCCCCCATACGGACCTGAACCGTACGCGTCTGCCAATTCCGCCACGCCCGCGTGCAGGAATTAGAATAACGGAGCGCCACCGCGAACGCAAGAACTATTTTTGAAAAAGTTTGCAGGCATTTTCCCAAGCGGCATGCGCGATTGTTTCGGCGTCCTCACCAGTGCGATCGACACGGTCGTTAACCAGCGCGTTTGCCGTAATGGAGATCATTGCGGGCTCGCATTCAAGACCGCGGATGGGCTCCGGAGCCATATACGGGCAATCCGTCTCGAACAAAATTCGATCGAGTGGGGTTGCCGCAAATGCCTCGCGCACGTCTTCGTTGCGCTTAAAGGTGGCCGCACCACCATAGGCGATATAGCAGCCCAGCTCCACAAAGCGCTCCATCGTGGCGCGGTCCTCGCCAAAGCAGTGCAGCACACAACCGGCCTGGGGCACGCCCACCTCACGAAGCACGTTGTACGCATCCATATGCGAGGTGCGCTCCCCATCCGAGTCCTCGTGCCGCAGGTGCAACTCCACCGGCACATTGCAGCGCATGGCGACTTCGAGCTGACGTGCCATGCAATCAATCTGCACGCTGTGGGGTGCCGGCGCGATATCGTCGTCATAGTCCATGTGGTAGTCCAGACCGATTTCGCCAATACCGGCGCACAAAGGGTCATCAAGCGCAGCAACAACCTGCGCGTGAATGTCGTCGGTATAGTCCGGCGCGCCATACGGATGCACGCCGGCAAGATACTTGATCTGCGGGATATCCTGCATCGGCAGAATTTCGCGCACGAGCCAGTCGCTATAGTCCGTCACGCTGCGCTTGTCGGCGATGGGGTCGAAGACCGTCACCAACAGGTCGATGCCTGCCGCCTTGGCACGCACGAGTGTCTCGGGCACATCCTTGCCCCAGAACGAAAGCAGATGCGCATGTGTGTCGGCAAGCGGTGCCAAGGGCACGGGACAAGCAACCGTCTTCTTTTTTTTGGTAAACGTCACGCGTTCGGCATTAAGCGTCATGGGAAAGCTCCCGGGCCAGACGGACAAAGTCGGCAACATCGAGCGTCTCGGCCCGCGTGGTGGGTGCGATACCGCAAGCCTCAAAGGCGGCATCGAGCACGTCCTTGGCAAAACCGTTGGCGCTCATGGAATTGCGGATGGTCTTGCGACGCTGAGCAAATGCAGCATCAATCACGCGGGCCACAAATTCGCGATCGAGTCCTTCGGGCACCACACCGTCAACACGGTCGATACGCACGACGGCCGAGTCCACGTGTGGCGCCGGCATAAAGCAACGCGGCGGCACCTCAAAGCGACCCGTTACCTGCGCATACAGGCCAAGCTTTGCCGTATAGCCGCCATAGGTCTTGTTGCCCGGCACTGCGGCAATGCGATCGGCAACCTCCTTTTGCACCATGACGACGGCGCGCTTGAGCGCCGGCATCGTCTGGAAAAATTGCAAAATGATCGTCGCCGCCACGTTATAGGGCAAGTTCGCGACAAATACCGTCGGCTCACCGCCCGCAGCCTGCTCAATCTGCTCCGGGCCCACCTTAAGCGCGTCGCCCATGATAAAGCGGAAGTTGGCATAGTCGGCGGCGTGGGCGTCGAGCACCGGTTCGAGCTCAGGATCGGCCTCAATGGACGTAACGCACGCCGCTTCCTGCAGCAACGCAAGTGTCAACGTACCGCAACCCGGACCCACCTCGAGTACGCGCTCGTCACCTGCAAGCTCGGCAAGCTCGCAGATACGCTCGATCACATGATTGTCGATTAGAAAGTTCTGGCCCAGGCGATGCTTGGTCGCAAGGCCAAACTCCTCCAGCAGCTCCCTTGTTGCCGTGGGGTTTGCCAAAGGCGAAGTTGTCATAGTTGCCTCCTTAGCATGATGGCGGCGTCTTGAAACGAAAGGGCATGGACCGTTGCGGCCATGCCCTTACATCTAAACAGCAAATTGCCGATATGGCGCTCGCGCGGTCTCTACGCCAGACGCGGGAACAGCGGCTCGCCCTTCTCGACGGGCTGACCACCGGCAAGCAGGCCCCAAGCGCAAATGCCCTTGAGATCGTCGCTCGCGGCCTCGTCCTCGCAGGACAGGCGGCGCAAGGCCTCGGCAGAGGTCTGAGGCATGAGCGGCATCAGCAGGTGAGCGGCAATGCGGATGGCCTCGAGCAGGTTGTAGATAACAAACGCCAGCTCGTCGGCCTTGGCCTCGTCCTTGGCAAGCGCCCAGGGCTCGGAGTCCTCGATGTAGTGATTGGCGGCATGGATGAGCTCCATGACCTCGTCCTTAGCTCCACCGTAATCGAGCACGTCCATCTTGGCCATGTAGCGATCGACCAGGCCATCGGCAATCTTTGCCAGCGGGTTGTCGAACGCATCGAACGACGCGGGCTTGGCAGGCGCGCAACCGTCAAAGTACTTGCCGCTCATGTTGAGCGAACGCGAGATAAGGTTGCCCCAGCTGTTGGCCAGGTCGGCGTTGTAGACCTGCTCCATGCGGTCGAAGCTGATGGCACCGTCGGTGCCGGGGACGACGTCGGTCATAAAGTAGTAGCGATAGCCCTCGACGCCCAGCATGTCGATAACGTCCTGCGGAGCGATGGCATTGCCGCGGCTCTTGGACATCTTCTCGGCCTTGCCGGTCTCGGCATTGCGCACGGTCAGGAAACCGTGGGCAAAGACGTGCTCGGGCAGGGCCTCGCCGATGGCCATAAGCATGGCGGGCCAAATGACGCAGTGGAAGCGGATAATGTCCTTGCCCACGATGTGGAACTGCGCGGGCCAGCGATAGGCCAGCTCGGCACGCGCCTCGTCGGTGTCGACACCGTAACCGACGGCCGTCATATAGTTGAGCAGCGCATCGAACCACACGTAGGTCACGTGACCCTCGTCAAACGGGACCTGAATGCCCCAGTCAAAGCTCGTGCGGCTCACGGAAAGGTCGTTAAGGCCGCCCTCGACAAAACTGCGCACCTCGTTCATGCGGAACGCAGGCTCGACAAAGTCGGGGTGCTCATCATAAAGCTTGAGCAGCTTGTCCTGGAAGGCGGAAAGCTTAAAGAAGTAGGACTCCTCCTGCACGCGCTCAAGCGGACGGTGGCAGTCGGGGCATAGATGCTGGCCGACGCTGCCGTACTCCTCGTCGCCCTTCTGGACCTGCGTATCGGTAAAGTAGGTCTCGTCAGGCACGCAATACCAACCGTCGTAGCTGCCCTTATACAGGTAGCCGGACTCCTTCATGCGCTCCCACAGGTACTGCACGGCATGATGCTGGCGCGGCTCGGTGGTGCGGATGAAGTCGTCGTTGGAGATCTCGAGCTTGCTCCAAAGCTCCTTGAAGTGCGGAGCCTGGCTGTCGGTCCACTCCTGCGGCGTCATGTTGTGCTTGGCTGCGGCCTCGGCGACCTTCTCGCCGTGCTCGTCCATGCCGGTCAGGAACTTGACGTTATAGCCGGCGGAGCGGCGATAGCGAGCCTGAACGTCGGCGATGATGGTGGAATAAGCCGTGCCCAGGTGCGGATCGGCGTTGACGTAGTAGATGGGCGTCGTGATAAAGAACGAAGGCTTGCTTTGATCCATGGGGTTTGTCCTCCAGAAAAACGTTGCATACAGGGGATGATTCTAGCGCAAGGGCTGGATATCCTCCATCTATTGCATATCGAGCACCATGGCATAGACATCGCGCTTGCGGCGCGAATACTTCTGAGACAGGCGCTTGGCCACCGCAGAGGCGGGCTCCCCCTCCTCGAGCGCGGTGCGGATATCCTCGCGCAGGGCCTCGTCGGGATCCGCTACCGCAGCGCCAACCGGCGCGATGCCGGCCTCCTCATCCTCGCTCGGCGGCGCGATGACCAGCGCAATCTCGCCCTTTACCTCGCCGCGAGCACGCAGCTCCTCGGCAAGCTGGGCAGCGGGCCCGCGCAAGACCTCCTCGTGCAGCTTGGTGAGTTCGCGGCAGACGGCAACCTCACGCTGGGGAAAGACCTCCGCCACGGCCTCGAGCGTCGCCACGATGCGATGTGGAGACTCGTAGAAGATGAGTGCGCCGGGCACCACGGCAAGGCGCTGCAAACGGCGCACACGGTCGCCGTGCTTTCGGCCCAAAAAGCCCTCGAAGAAAAAATGCTCGCAGGGAATGCCGGACGAAACAAGCGCCGTGACGCAAGCAGAGGGCCCGGGAATAACTTCGACGGGCAAATCGGCCTCACGCGCCGCCTCGACCAGCGCCTGGCCGGGATCGGACACGCTCGGCATGCCGGCGTCCGAGGCAAAGGCGAGGGTCTCCCCCGCCAGCAGACGGTCGACCAGGCCGGTGGCGCGGCTGGCGATCACATTCTCGTCGCAACGGACAAGCGGCTTGGAAATGCCCAGGTGCATCAGCAGCTTTGACGTCACGCGCGTGTCCTCGCAGCAGATGGCATCGGCGGCGGCAAACGCCTCGCCAACGCGCGGGGACAGGTCGCCCAGGTTGCCGATGGGCGTGCCGACCACATAGAGTTTGCCCGTATGGGCGCTGTTTTGCGTCATATCAACCTATTCAATCATGCCGCGCTCGAGCGTACCGAGCGCCGCGCGGGCGTCCCATGCTGCAATGCGCTTCTCGGTCTTCCACGTTTGGAAGAACCAACCGGCAGCCGGCGCAAACGAAGCCAGCTGGTTGGCGATAAACACGCGCTCGTAGGCATTGCGGCCCTCGGGCGTAACCGACGAGTTGGCAAAGATCGCCGCACCCGACCATTCGCCCACCAGCACGGGGAACCCAGTCGAAATCGCTTCTTTAAGCTCGCGCTTGTTACGCGAAATCGCCGTCGTCAGCCCGCGAGGGCTCGTGATGTCGAGCGCATACTCGTCGCGGTAATGGTACAGGTGAAGGTCCATGTAGACGTTCTTGTACTTGGCGCCGCGCATAAAATGCTTCCACTCGCTGGGATGCCCCGACGACGAGAAGACGACGATCTTATCCTCGGGCATATACGAACGGACGAGCTCGTAGGCATCGCGATAGAAATTGCGCAGGTAGTGAGCAGGAATGCCATCCGTCATGGTGAAGAGGCTCTTGCGAACGCTCATCTGCGGCGTGTCCAGCAGCTCAATGCCCAGCAGGCTCTCGGCCTCGCCATAGCGATCGGCCAAGCGCTCGAGCACGTCGAGTGCGACATGACGGCCGTTGGTGGACGAATGCCACTCGGCGACAGCCTCCGGCGTGGTGGGTGAATCGTTGGAATCGCCCTGGCCACCGGGCACAGTTGCCAGATCGAGCAGCACGCGGATGTCGTACTTGGCAGCCCACTCAATCGCGCGGTCGATGTAATCGACAACCGATATGTAGGAGGCATCGGACTCCTGTGAGCCAAAGGCATACCAGGGCACCGGCAGACGCACGGCATTGAGACCGATCTGCGCCATGCGGCGAAAATCGTCCTCGCTCACAAACGTCTCGTAATGGCGGCGCATGCGCTCGTTATAGGCGGCGGTACCCATGGCCTCCTGTAGCTCGGCCGCGTTGGATGCACCGGTCGCCGCGTACAGCGACGGGGTCACCCAAGGCTCGGGAATAAACCAGCCAGAGAGATTAACGCCGAGTATCCTCTCCATCACTGCCCCCTTCGGATCATGCAGGTCGAACCCGCATCGTATTGCATAGGATAAGTATCGTTTTGAGTATACCCGCGTGTGCGGACAGGCGACCGAACGGTCTGTAAAGTGGCGCAAAAGCGGGAGGAATGTCTGAGCGGGCGGGCCCGAGATGTGCACGCACGTCGGAAGTAAGCGCCGGAAAGCGCATCCCACTCTGAAGCCAAATTCCGGGACGCAATTTCCGCAGAGCCCTCAATAAAAGAAAAGGACCCCTTTGCAGAGGTCCTAGTCAATTCAAGGTGGCGGGGAAGGGAATCGAACCCCTGACACGAGGATTTTCAGTCCTCTGCTCTACCAACTGAGCTACCCAGCCATTTGAGGTGTGCCTTGTTTCAAGGCTTGATTAGTATAACCAAGGACGCGTTCCGGTCAACCGAGAATTTCAAAAAAGTTTTTGAGCACAGCCTCGGTTCTTTAAATCGGCACGTCAGAGGCATCAGCCGGCAGCAAGAAGTTTTTCGCTCAGAGCCGCACGGGCAAACTCACTTGGCGTCATCCCCTCGGCAGCCGCCCGTCGACGAATGGCCTCCTTCATTCCCAGAGGAATCTTGACCGACAGCGTTGCCGTCCCCTCACCTGAGAGTGGGGGCCGTCCATGCACGATCCCACCAACGGTGTGTTCGCCATCCGGAAACTCTCCGCGCTCGTACGACTCGCACCACGCGTCAATCATTTCATCCGTTACAACCTGACCATTAGCGGCCGTATACGTCTTGCCCATCATCGACCCCTTTGCCGAGCCCGTTCAATCTCCTGCCAAAATTTCTTCTGGACTGGAGACAAGGCATGAATGATAAGCCACCCACGGACAAGCTCGACCGCGACAAGCTCCACGCTTCGTCCGTCTGGGAGCCATCCAATCGCAAGCCATCTCGGCGGCTCGTCCTTCGACTCGCGACGAATGCACTCAGTAACCGCAAGCCAAGCGCTAAGCACCTGCTTTTCCGTCAGGTGCTTTTTAGCGTTGGGATGGATCTCAACATCCGTGCATCTTCTCCTCCATCTTACCCAATTTCGTATGACGAAAGTCCGCTATCGCCAATTCTTAAGCCGGCACGCGTTGGAGAGCAGGGGTCGAAACAATGATTGAAGGGCGCTCTAGTGCGGCCCAGGCGCCGGGGCAGGAGCACATACGCCAGGGACGTACGTTTTCGTAGCGCGCGAGGATATTGCCGTCGCGATCGATGAAGGCGATGTCGATGGGATAGGCCATAAAACACGTATGGACCGAAGAGCAGCGTGGAAATGCCATGACGAGCGGCAGACCGTTGGCGGCAACCGGGCACCGTCCCAGCATGCCGCGCAGGCGCACGGCAAACGACTCCGCCACCGCAAACTCGGCCGGCGTCCAGCCCAGCCTATTGAGTGCCCGCGCGTAGGCGATGTAGGACGAGACCGCGGTCACATGACCACCCCCGGACGCCATGGATCGACCGTCACCGCGCGCTCGTGTGACAACTTTGCCGGTGCCCCCAGCGAAACGCCGGCGATGCTGAGCGAGCTCGGCCACGGCTCATAGCGCATGGTGCAGGTGTAGGTCCTAAACGTGCCGGAAAGCGAAAGCAAACCGCCATCCGATGTCGTCGCACCCTGTTCGCTCGAGACCTCGATCAGCAAGTCATAGCCTTCCATGGCATGTTGGATCTGAGCCTGAACGGTCGCGGAAGCATCGATGGAGCTGCCATCGCCCTCCCCGCTCGGCGCCACGGCATGTGCTAGCACGATATCGGGCACCACGCGATCGAAGCGTGCGACCGCACCGGCAAAGACCATGACGTTGTACACGATAAGCGCCAGAACCAGCAGGACGGGCGTGACCACGGCCATCTCGACCGTCGCCTGGGCGCGCTCCTCGCAAAGGCGCGTGCGGATGCCCATTACGACCCACCGCCCAGGGCACCCGCCAGTGTGGTGACATCGACGGTAAGTGGGATGGAACCGCCGCCGGGCAGCGGAATCTCCGCAAGCGTGAACGTCGTGCCGCTGATGGTGCGCTCGACTTGATATTCCAGCGCTTCGCAAAGCGCCTTGGGGTCGGTCACGCCCAACGGAATACTTCGTAGCTCGTCCTGCGCATTAGAAAGAGCCGTGATGTCAGACCCCGGGCTCTTGATGACATTGGCGGTGTCGGTCAGCACCGGCTTTCGCAGGCGCAAGTCGCACGGCTCCAAGCCCAGCGCCGCCACGGACGCCGAAACGGTATCGCCAAGCCACGACGCAATGGAGCCCAACGCGCCGTTGCCCCCTCCTAGGCCCTTAATCATCTCGTCCATAAGTTCGTCGGCCGAACCTTGGATGTCTCCGTATCCCACAAGCAGCCGTCCCCAGACATCCATGACGCCATCGAGTACGCCGGCAACGCCACCCGAGCGTCCCTTCAATGTCGAGAAAAATCGCGAAAGCACGTTGTTTTGCGCCGTCGCCTCATCGGGCGCCAGCACCGCGGCAGAGATGGCACCGCGATCGCCAAGCCTGACTGCCGTGTTAAACGAAGAGTTGAGCTCATCGGGGCTCGAGATGGCACCCGAAACCGCAAAGGCAGCCACGCCGTTGCGACCGGGCGGAGCGATACGCGGACGTTCGCCCGAAAGCGTTTTAATGGCCTGGTCAAACGCATTGCTCGCACGGTCGGCCTCATCCTCGGTCTGACGCATGAGCTCAAGCTCTTTGTTCCGACATTTGACGTATTCCTCCAAGGCCTTTTTGAACTCGTCGAAGTGATATTCGAAGCCGTTTTCGATAGAGGTTGAAGGCGCCGCAACAGCACCAAGCGACAAAACGCCAAAATGGCATTTGCTGCATTTATCCTGTCCATCGTAATCGGCAACCGAAGCAAATCCGCTCGGCGTCCCTTTCTTATAGTTAGGGCAGGTCGTCCCGTAATGCAGATACGCCTTGTCATCGTTCACGCTCGTCGGCCACACCGCATCGGTATAGAGCTCCGTCGCCCGAACCTCATCAGAGTTGCGCGGCAGCAGCGGAATATAGGAGGAAACCCTGTCTCCGTTCTCGGTTATATGTGCCCGATCGACCTCCGCGCTCGCATAGGTATAAAACGCCTTACGCGCCGCAGACTCTGCCTTCATCTCGACACTCGAGCCGTGGGGCTTCTCATTTGTCAGACGCCAGTGGTAGTAGTCCTTCGCGCGATCAAGGGCAACTTGGGGCTCCCACGTAACGCTCGATGAGTAATGCGGATTTTGAACACCGGGGAGATCCGTTAGGCTTTTCGCACGCTCCCACATGCAAGAACAGCTGCCGACCGAGCCCTTGTCAGACCCACCACAATCCGCCAGCCAAGCACGCTCTTTAGCCTTCGCCGTGTCCTCAGAAGCCTTCCGCAGCTCCTCGGCCGCACACTCTAAATCATCTGATGTGTCTTTAATGGTATCGGTCGAGATCTCTGATCCTTTGAGCGCAGCGAAGTTAGACTCGGATGTCCTGGGCACGGCAAGCGCCGTACCGGTATAGGTCACACTATCGGTATCCTGCGCCGACACCGCCTGCGTGGCACGCGCGGCGATCAGATACGGCAGAGCCGTCTCGATTTTCTGTAAGCCTTCCGATGCGCTTTTGGCAAACTTGTTGCGCGTTTTAATGATCTCAATCCCAGTGTCGACCATATTGCCGGCAACCGGCTCGGCACCCGGGATGAGGATGGCGACCAGGCCCGTCCCGATCGTGGCAAACCCCGCCAGCCCCAGACTCAAGATGCTCGCATCAACCACCGTGGCAGCCGTGTGATAGGACGACACTACGTTGGCACCCGCCAGCGCGCCGCTATCAGCCGCCACCTGGGTATCCCCGGCACGCGACATGCTCCATATCGCCGCGGTCGACGAAAACAACAATGTGAGCACCACTAGGATGACCACGGCAGAAGAAAGCGTGGTATAGGCGCCGTCTTCGATAAACAGATCGACACCGGCTCGACCCATAAAGCCGCCTCGCTTGCGATGGCAGCTCGGACGGTGCGTCAAAACGCGTCTAGACCAGAAACGCTTAATCCCATGCAGCAATCCACGAATCATAATCTCCCTCCAGCCATTCGGGACGCGATTGATACGAGACATCGACCTTGAGCTCAACGTAGCCGCCCTCGGCGGTACCACCCATAGCCTGCGCAAACGCACCGATCACAGGCAACGGCTTGACCTCGCCGGAAACGGACACGGACGAGACGCCACCCGCACCGGCCCGGCCAAGCTCGATATCCCACGACAACGGCCCGCCGGCATGAAAGATCGAAACGTTGGGCACTGCGGCAAGTCGGCGGCGGGTGAACTCCTTAAGATCGTCGTCCTCCGCCGTCGTCGTGGTCATGAGCCGCGCGGTCTCGGCGGCGGCAGACTCCATGACCGCGCGCGTATAGAGCAGGCACACCGGTTGCAGCGCGAGAAGGATGAGTGTCAGAAACGTCGGCAGCAAAAAAGCGGCCTCGACCGTAGACTGCGCCCGGTCCTCGCGCGCGGCATCAATACAACGCGATGTCCTTAGCGGCCGCAGCGGCGTCGATAACCGACATCGAGGCAACGCCATGGGATGCCGCCCGCTCAACCAGCGCCGCCAAGCGCCCATCGGTGCCAGCACGCCAAAGTCCCGCAATCGCCAGCACGATCGATAGCAGCGCCACCGTGACGATGGCGTATTCCACAGTCGCTTGGGCAACCTCTTCACGCAGAACGCCATGCATTTCACGATCCCTCCTTTGAGCTTATTGTTTGCGGGACCAGGCGCACCGCGCGCAGACGACATGAAGCATCGCCAGCATCCGCGGCAACCGTCACCATATCGACCCAGCCGCGCCCATCGCGCACGATGGCGCCCCATACGTTGCCCTTAATATCGAGATAGCCGCTCAGGGCGAGCTGGGCCGTTGGCACCTCGCGGTAGGCGCGTAACATATCCGCCGCTGCCTCGGTCATCGGTCGGTCCTCGGACCATGCAAGCCGGACCGCAATCGCGTTGTCCTCAGGCGAATCCGTCGTAGTGCCAGACCGCTTGTCGAGCGTCCGCAGAAAGGTTTGCGCCGTGACAGCGACATCCGAATCGTCCGCATCTCGCATCTCATCTTTTTGAGACGCCACCGCCGAATCTGAGCCCGAATCGAAGGCGGCCCCAGGACGCTGCTGCCGCGCGGCGTTAAGCCCCCAAAGCACCGCCGCCATCGCCACGATCAGGCAAGCAAACACCAGCAGCACCCCGATGGAGCGCTCGCCCTCTACAGGCTGTTGATGCCCTCGCTGATCGCATCCCATAGCTCTTTAACCTTGCCCTTAAATGCGACGATGGCGATAATCGCGATCACCACGAGCACGCCGACCAAGATGGCATACTCGGTGGTACCCTGTGCACTCTCCTCCTGCAGTAGCTCCTTGGCGCGCTGACGAACATATGCCGCCCGGCAAAACGCCCAGCCCTGGACCTTGCCAGCAGCGTCAGTCATCTTGTTCATGTATTCCTCCCTACATCATCCCGCCTGCTCCCAGCAGCGGGCCCAATATGGACAGAAGCAACGCCGGCAAGATGAGCGTGCCGGTGGGAATCAGCAGCTTGACGGGCGCACGCTCGATCTCGCGCTCGACCGCGGCGCGATGAGCCGCACGGATCTCGCGACTTTGAGCGGCCAGCGTCTCGGCAAGTGGGGCACCCAGGGCGAGTGCCTGCCCCACCGTAATGGCAAAGGTCTCGAGCGCTCGCACGTCCAGGTCGCGCGCGGCGGCCAACAACTCGTCCTCACGCGTGCCCACGCCCACCTGCCACGCCATGCAGGCCCGCTCAAGGCGAAGAGCCAGCACTGACCGGCGGTTGGCGCAGAAAATCTCAAGCGCCGCATCAAACGAAAGACCGGCCGAAAGACCCAAGCGCACAACATCGATCATCTCGGACACTTCGCCGAGCGAAACTCGCGCCGGGCCGCCCGCTCCAACCGCGCCCTTCACTCGCGCGGTCAGGGCATCGACCACCGAGCGACCCGCGGCAGCGACCAGCACCGCCTCGCGCTTGCAGGCCCCTGCGATCTTGCGCGCATCCGCCCGATCCAAACCCGTCGCGACAAATACACTCAGGGCGCACAGGCAAGCCGCAACTGCAACTGGGGCGCTCATAGCTCCACCCTCATAATGCGCCGGATAACCACCAGGGCAACGGCGTTGAGGGCAAGACCCAGCACCACAGCGCCCGCGCCGGCAGGCGTCGCAAGACCGCGACGAAAATCTGCCGAAAGCAGCGCCAACACCGCGCACATGCCCGCCGGCATCGCCGCGACCATATGCGCAGACATGCGAGCCTGCGACGTCTTAACATCCAGGCGGCGCTTGAGCTCAATGCGCTCCCCCACCATGCTCGACGCCTCGGACAGTAAGTCGGCAAGCGGAGCGCCGGTGCGCTGAGACACCTTAAGCGCCAAGGTCACAAGCGAAAGACCGGGGGCGTCGATGCGCACGAGCAAGTCATCGAGCGCGTCGGTCGCCGAGATGCCGCAATCGATCGCCGCCGCCACCCGCAAAAACTCGGTATGTACCGGCTCTTGCGCATGAGCGCCCACAAAGCGCATGCCCTGGGCCAGCGAATGTCCCGAGGCAAGCGACATGGAAAGTGCGGTAAACGCCTCGGGCATGGCCTCTTCTGCATCGTGTTGCTCGCGCCGGCTCTCAAAGCCATCCCGAGCGGCGCCAACGGCAATCGGAGCAACAAGTCCCAAGGCAAATCCGAGGGGCGATAACGACACCATCGTTAGTAAAACGCAGCAGACACCGCTCGACAGCAGTAGAAACGCCAAACGCCCCGAAGCATCTTCAATCACGAGGCCAAGGCGATGCGCCGGAGCCAGCGATGTCCACGAACGGGCGATCTTTTTCAGCAGATCGTTTTCCACCAGCTCACGCGGCAGCCTCTCTGCCACCGTCTCGAGCGCCTGACGCGCCAGCTCCGCCGGCGGCACCTGCGGCACACGAGGTTCCGCCCCGCACGCCGTCGCAACAGAAAACCCTGCCAAACCCCCTACGACGAGGGGCACAGCGACCTCCATTCGTCCACCTCCTCTTGTGTGAGCGTCCCCGACCGCAGGCCTTCTGCGATAAACGGCGGCTCGCGGTCAAGCGTCCAGGTGCGCTCGGCGGCATCGAAAGTCACATAGCGCTCGAGCTCTACGCCGCCCGACGCGGCGCGACGCACTCCCGAATACGAGGAGACGAAACGCCTGCCATCGGCGTGGCGCTCAGACATCACGATGCCGTCGAGCGCCATGGCAATCTGCTCCTCGATGAGCTCGCTCGGCAGATCGATGCCATAACGTGCAAGCAACGTCAGACGCACCACGGTCTCCTGTTCTGAGCCCGCATGAAGTGTGGTGAGCGACCCGTCGTGGCCCGTGTTCATGGCCTGCAACATGTCGCAGCACTCCGCACCGCGCACCTCGCCCACCACGATGCGGTCGGGGCGCATGCGCAGGGCATTGGTCACCAGGTCGCGGATCGTCACCGCGCCCTCGCCCTCAATTGAAGCCTCGCGCGCCTCTAGGCGCACCACGTGCGGATGATGCGCAAACTTGAGCTCGGCAGAGTCCTCGATCGTCACGATGCGCTCGCCGGTGGAAATCTCGCATGACAACGCGTTGAGCAGGGTGGTCTTACCAGATCCCGTGCCTCCCGCAACCGCCAGGTCCTGTCGCAGCGACACCGCGCACGACAGCAGCTGCGCATACCAAAGCGGCAGCGACCCCAACCCCACGAGCTCGTCCAGCGAGCAGATGCGGTCCGAGAACTTTCGGATGGTGAGAATCGGTCCGTCAATCGCCACAGGCGGAATCACCGCGTTGACGCGATAGCCCGTTTTGAGGCGGGCGTTGACGATGGGGCTGCGCTCATCGATACGGCGGCCAAGTGGCGAGATGATGCGGTCGATAAGCACACGGATCTGTTCATCATCCTCAAACGCATGCTCGATGGGGTACAAGACGCCGCCGCGTTCAAAGAAAGCCGAGCGACAGCCGTTGATCATGATCTCGGTAACGGTGTCGTCCTCGATGAGCGGCTGCAACGGCCCCAAGCCCACCACGTCATCCAAAATCTCGTCGATGATGGTCTCGCGCTCGGGCGTCGCGAGATCGGTCGGCTCCTCAACATTGAGCGCCGCCTCCACCGCAGGACGCAATTCCGAGCGGGCAAGTGCCGGGTCGATATAGGCGCTGATACGCGCCACTTCGTCGTAACCCATGCGGTCCATCACGGCGCGCTTGGTGCGTCGTTTCACCGCGCGGCGACGCCCCGCATCTACAGGCGCTGCCACCGCTGCAGCGCCGGCAGCCTTAATCCTCGTTTGCAGGCTCATCGCTGATCACCCTCGTGCGACCAGGGAAGGCGGATACGCGGGCGTTCGGTGCGCATTGCACGGTCGGCGACCATATCGCTCCAAGGGCCGACGGCGCACCCCAGTTCCACGAGCATCTCGCGCGTGGCCTCGCGCACGCTGGTCGCAAAAGCGCTGGTCTGCCCCACTGCCTCGTCAGCACGCCCAAACGCCATGAGCGCGGCGAGATCCTGCCCGCCATCGGCGATACGAATCTTGGAGCTCAACGCACAGGCAATCTCAAAGCGCATAGCGACGTCCTCGTCTGCCCCGCGCGCACCGAACCGGTTGAACACGGCGCTCATGCGCGTGCGCGGCACACCTACTCGACTTGCCAGTTCAATGACGCGCGACGCCGATGCCGCGGACGACACCGCCGCATCGCCAACGACCAGGCAACGGTCGCTCGCCGCCACCGCAGCCGCCACGGCGTCGCCCCAAAAGACCGAGGTATCGATAAAGACCACGTCGGATTCGCGACGCAGGACATCAAGCAGTAACTCCACCGGACGTGCCATGAGCTCGGCTTGCTCGGGCGCCGCGACGGGACCCCAGAGCGTAACGCCCGGGGCGACGCGCATCGATGCGGCCACGATATCCGGCTCGGTGAGCGTGCCCGCCGCCGACGGCTCGATAAGTGCCGCCATATCGCGCGGAGCATCGACGCCTAACAAGTCGTAAAGGTTTCCAAACATCAGGTCCAGGTCGAGCACGGCGGCACGCAAGCCCAACAGCGACGATGCGTGTGCCATGGTGGCAACGATCGTCGACTTGCCGCAACCGCCCGAGCCCGAAATGACGCAGACGACCGGAGCTCGATGCGGCGAAGCGGCAGCGTCTGCCGGCGGCATCGGAGGCGGCGGGGCGGGGGGCGGGGGAGCCGGTAGATCTTCGCCGGTCCGAAGCCGAAGCGCAGCACGTAGTACAGGTAA
>CALBBA010000032.1 GCA_937926755.1 uncultured Collinsella sp. | reverse complement strand
CATCGCCCGCGGCGCACACCGCATCGTCGTTGTAGGCCGAGCGGCATTTATGCAGCTCACCCTGCGCGTCCTTGGCATCCACAAGGCACTTGCCCTGCATCCCGATATCAAGATCGAAGTCATCGACGCCGGCGAATGGAATACCGCTGCCGACGGCTACAGCATCGGTACCCAGATTGCCGAACGCCCTGCTGACGAGCGCCCCGATTTTGTCATCGGCCTGACCGACGTATTGGCCTCGGGCGTTATCTCGGCGCTGACCGACAAGGGCATTTCCGTCCCCGGCCAGATTCTTGTTGCCGGCTGCGATGGCAACCCACTTGCCTGGAGCGGATCGGTCCCCCTCACCACGGTTGCACCACCGGGCTACGAGATCGGCCGCAAGGGCGTGCAGCTGCTCATGGAACAAATCGAGGATAAACCTGCCGCCAAGACCAAACGAGTCCGCATCGGCTCCGCCGCGCGCACCGTCACCACGGTCACGGCCACCGAGGGCATTAACCGTCAGGAGCTCGTGCGCCCCTTCTTGCTCGAGCGTGTGAGCACCCAAAAGGCCGCGAAGCACCCGACGGGCCCATCCGCGGCCCCTATAACCGACATCAACCTGGGCGCTTACCTGTAACAAATAAACGCCGCAGCGGAAATAACTACGCTGCGGCGTTTTTGTTGGCCCCACGTGCCCTCCCCATTTAGCCGGGCCTGCGGCTACGGAAATTTATGGCATATAATCCGTTTTTTATTAACTTTTTTGCTAAAATGGATTCAATTCCATATTTTTAGAAATTTCCTATAAGTATTGATTTTGCTCCAGTTTTTTCTCGCCAAGAAAGAGGCTTCATGAATCTGATTGATCGCAAACAGTACCTCGACTGGCTCATTTCGTGGAAAGACTCGCACGTCATCAAGGTCGTTTCGGGCGTCCGAAGGTCCGGCAAATCAAAGCTATTCGAAATCTACCGCAGCTACCTGCGCGATCATGGAATCACAGGCG
Source organism: uncultured Collinsella sp. (assembly GCA_937926755.1). Lineage (GTDB taxonomy): Bacteria > Actinomycetota > Coriobacteriia > Coriobacteriales > Coriobacteriaceae > Collinsella. Next base: position 808 of record CALBBA010000032.1, on the reverse strand, counting down.
GCCAGGTTATATCCCTCAACTTTGAAGACCTGGAGTTCGAGTCGCTTACGTCGTATAGAGCACTCTACGACTACATTTCCGCCAGACTCGTCCCCGATAAGATGAACTACGTTTTTCTGGACGAGATACAGCACGTCGAGCATTTCGAAAAAGCCGTCGACAGTCTTTTTATCAAGGACAATGTCGACCTCTACATAACCGGTTCCAACGCTTATCTGCTCTCGAGCGAGCTGGCAACTTTGCTCTCCGGCCGCTACGTAGAGCTCAAGATGCTGCCCCTATCCTTTAAAGAGTTTTGCTCGGCAAAAACCAATGACGGAAAGGCTCCCGCGCAGTTGTTTGACGAGTACATAACCAGGGGCTCTTTTCCCTTTATCGCCGAGACGGGTATTCAGGGACCCCAGGCGCGCGATTATCTTATGAGCCTCTACGATACCATCGTCATACGCGACGTTATCGAACGCCTGAAGGTCTCGGACGTCCCGACCCTGCGCGATATCACCAAGTTCCTACTCCATAGCATTGGAAACCGGATCTCGATTAAAAAAATCTCCGACACGCTCTCGTCCAACGGCAACAAAACCGACCAGAAAACCGTAGCCAAATACCTCAAAGGCTTAACAGACAGCCTTGTGCTGTACTTTGCTCCGCGCTATAACGTGCGCGGTCGGCAGCTTCTTTCAACAAACGGCAAATACTACGCCGTTGACCTTGGACTTAGAGGCGCTCTCGTCAAAACCCAAAGCAGCGATATCGGTCATATCCTCGAAAATGTTGTTTATCTCGAGCTCCTACGCCGAGGATACGA
>CALBBA010000031.1 GCA_937926755.1 uncultured Collinsella sp. | reverse complement strand
GCCACTCATCTTCGCAGGAGAAAAATCAACGAGAAGCTACTGTATCGGAATAAGCGGTTCAGCGCATTGCTGTCACCATTGTGGAGGTGTTCGTTCTTCTGATTACCGTCTGCGAAGCTTATTGCTACGTTCGCCGAAACCATTCTAGAAATATGGTGAACTAGACATCTTGGTTTGTTATACACAATATTGAGGTTTTTCTGCACTCAAAGGGAGGTAGTCGTGAAGCATATTCATCCGATTAATCCAGGAAGTGGCGACGAGGCAGGCGTGAAGCCGATGTCTTTTGACTGCCTCTTGGGCATTACTGACATCTGTACTGTTTATGATAAAGCAGATGGCTGTGGTGCATACGATTACTGCGACTATGACATGGATGGCGGCAGCATCTGCGTTGTAGATCACTGTGGCATTGATCAAACGTAGTCTCTAATTGGATTAAGGTGAGGAGCTGTTATGAAGCATATCCATCCTGTTGGTTCAAATGAACATCCTCCCGTTGAGCCTTGTTGTCTTGGAGTTGATATATGCAATTTTTACGACATCGCCGAGTGCCCTGTTGCGGATTGGTGCTATGTCGATAAAGAATCAAGCTGTGTTTTGCCAGCAGATTGGTGCGATCCAGTTGACGAGTAGTTTTGTGGCTAGGAACTATTTGGTCCAATTCAGAATAAGATGGGAACAAATACCAAAATCTCGTGTCTGGGAGGAGTTATGCCATTATTGCAAGGTCTCGTTGGATTAGCCTTTATACTTGCGTTATATCTGGCACCTTTTTTAATTCTATTCTTCATTATCCGACTCTTTCTTCGGAGAAAATAGGAGTGTCACGCAAACATTAGCGTAGCTTTCTTCCAATATGAGCCGAGCATTGGCAAGTGGAATAAGAAGCCCGACCGTTCGCCACATGAAAGTGATCGGACGGGCTTCTCTATTTAACCCGGGCCGCCACCCATAGCGGCTTTCCAAGCGTATTCTCAGTGCAAAGCAATCGTCAGTTTAATCCTATGCGCTGATACCGCATTTCATTTGTTCGGCTCGAATTCTACGGCCTAGCAACCCTCGCACTCTCCGGCAAATGGATTGAACGCGAAGGCAGAGATGATGTGTGCGTGGACATCGAGGCTGCTGTAGGCAACATACTGGGACATGGACCCCCGCTGCGCGTGGTATGCGGCCCGGCATATTCATTGCCGTCCAACCCCGTGTAGTTGCAGCAAAGGGTGGAACCTCAATGCTCAGCTCATGTTGTCCGTGGGACACGAGAATCGTAAGTACACTTTGGTGCGATTCTCACGCTGATACTGAGCCACCTGGAATAAGATACGTCGCGACAACACTTCGCTTCACCTCTGTCTCGACAAGATGACGTAGACTAAAGTTTCCTTTAGTAAGAGAACGAGAACTATATCTGAAAGCGTTGCGATGGCGTGAAGGCACCGAGTCCGAACCGCCTGAATGCTACGTGCATCTGCATCGCCTTTTTGTTATCTCTGCCAGTTGGGTAGCACTACACTTGTCATCATTTACCCTGGTACATGCTGCCTAAATCCACTACCCCTTCTACCGCGCCGACCATCTCGTCATCGTGAGAGACAACGATGATCAGCTGGCTTTGCTTGTTGCGCTTAACATAGGCCGCAAGCTCGGCGCGGCTTACAGCGTCTAACCCAGTCGTGGGCTCGTCGAGTACCAAAA
>CALBBA010000030.1 GCA_937926755.1 uncultured Collinsella sp. | reverse complement strand
AAAAAACCCGCCTGCCCCGCGCCCGGAAGGAAGAGACCAAAGACCGGCGGTATCCGTCATGGTTTGTATGCACGGGGTCCGCCGCCGATAACGACCACGTCGAACGCCTGCGTCTGCACCGCCTCGGTAGTTCCTGCTTCTGCGCGTCCGTCGCGCATATCAAGCGTCGCCATCCTAGCGCACCCCCTTCAGCGGTCCCTCGACAAGCCAAGAACCGGCATCCTCCAGCAGCACCTCGCTGGGGTCGCAGCCCAGCTCGCGCGCCAGGATTGCCACCACGCGGCTCTGGCAAAAGCCACTTTGGCACCGGCCCATGCCGGCGCGGCAGCGGCGCTTGACGCCCTCGACCGAAACCGCGCCCGGGCGGCGCCGGATCGCGGCCACGATCTCGGCCTCGGGCACCGTCTCGCAGCGGCAGACGATCTGTCCCCACGCGGGATCGGACTTAATGAGCTCTTCCTTGCGCGCAAGCGTCGCGCGGTCAAAGTCGTCCTGCGCGCGGCGTATCGGGTCCCAATCGGCGCGTTCGCGCAGAGGCACGCCGACATTGCGCAGTACGTGCTCCATGCGCTCGGCAATGGCCGGCGCGCTCGCCACGCCGGGCGACTGAATGCCCGCTGCCTGGAACAGCCCCGGCACCACGGCCGACTGCCCAATAAAGAAGTCGTTCGTACCCTGAATGACCGGACGACCGCCGGCAAATGCGCGCACCACGCGACGCGTGTCCAAATCGGGCACCAGCTTGCGCGCGCCGGTCAGGAGCGCGTTGACGTCGTTCGCATAGGTCTGTGTATCGCCGGGCTCGCGCACGGCGGCAGTCGCGGTAATCACGGTGTTGCCGTGTACGGTACCCGTGACGATAACGCCCTTCGATATCGGCGTCGGCACCGGGTAGAGCGGCATCAACGCGCGCGGTTCCTTGTCCAGCACCACGATGTTGCCCTGGCGCCAGATCATCTGAAACTCTTCGGCACCGGCCATATGCGAGATGCCCGCGGCTCCGTTGCCTGCGGCGTTGATCAGGTAACGGCAGCGCACGTCTCCAGCGGGCGTTGCCAGCGTAAAGCGCGCGGCTCCGTCATCTGAGCCGGCAACTTCAATTGCCTCCACTGGCGCAGATCGCATAAATGTCACGCCGTTGGCGACCGCGTTCTCCAGTGCGGCGATGGCCACTTCAAATGGGTCAACGTAACCGGTCGAAGGGCACCATAGTGCGCACGTGGCCTGGGCGCTCGCGCGCGGCTCCAGCTCGTGGATGCGCTCGGGGCCGATAATCGACAGCTCGGGCACGCCGTTCGCCAGGCCATTCTGGCGCAGCTTCTCCAGGTGTCCGCGGTCTCCGTCGTTAAACCCCAGCACCATCGACCCGGTGCGGCGGAACAAAAAGCCTAGCTCCTGGGCCCACGTGCCATATAGCTCGCAACCACGGGCGTTGACCTGCGCTTTTACGGTTCCTGGCACCGGATCGTAGCCGGCGTGCACCAGGCCGCCGTTGGCCTTCGAAGCTCCCAGCGCGATATCGTTGGCCGCCTCGACCACGCAAATGGACAGGTCATAGCGCGCGAGTTGCCGCGCGATGGCGCATCCCGTGATGCCCGCGCCCACAATTGCGATATCAAACGTTTCTGCCACGGTGCCTCCCAGACGAGTTGACAGGCTGTCAATAGGACTATCCTACGGTCTGCGTGTCCCCAGCACGGCGGCAATGCGGCGAACAGCCCCGCTGCATCCGCCAACGGCAGGCGAGGGGGAGACTCGATAACGTCGACGTCTTTGTCTGCTGACCCCGGTGCCGGAGGTTTGTCTCGATCTGTAACAGTAAGCAGAAGAACTGGGTTCAAGATGTTACAGATCGAGACGTTTGCCAGACGGGCCCTCCGTTTGTCTCGATCTGTAACAGTAAGAGGGGGAAATCGGTCCTACGTGTTACAGATTGAGATTTAAAGTCGGGAAGAGATCTTCTGTCTCGATCTGTAACATCTGGGGACTGTTTTAGGGTCTAGATGTTACAGATTTAGATGAACCTATCAGTCGGTTTCGAATGTCTAAATCTGTAACAGTTAGACCTGTTTTTGCCGAGTAACTGTTACAGATTGAGACATTCGGCCTAGAAGTTTTCCTTTGTCTCAATCTGTAACAGTTAGCTGATGATTTGGGTTGTAGATGTTACAGATCAAGACAAACCTTCCGGCGGATTTTAATGTCTCGATCTGTAACAGTAAGAGGAGTTTTGGGATCCAAGATGTTACAGATTGAGATTGAAGCCGGGGAGAGATTCTTCTGTCTCGATCTGTAACATCTAGACCCGGATTTCGCCTCCACCTGTTACAGATTGAGATGTTTGTGTCCGCGCCAGCCCCGTACCCAGCCGTGGTCCCATATAAACAAACCCCGTGGTAAACTTTACCGGACTGTTAATATTCCGAAAGGTACCCGTAATGTCCAAGTACATCTCCGAGCTCATGTCGCCGCAGCTTATGGGCGTCGTCTATGCCCTTGTTGGCTTTATCATCGCCCTGTATGTGCTGTCGGTCGTCTATGTGTTCATCGACGCTCGCCGTCGCGGCGCCAGCGCCTACGTGGCATGGGGCATCATCGCCCTCATCCCGTTTGTAGGCCTCATTGCCTACCTGGTCCTGCGCCCGCACTCCTACGCGTCCGACCGCGAGGAGCAGGAGCTGGACATGGCCCTGCGCGAGCGCCAGCTTGCCCAGTACGGCACCTGCCCGCAGTGCGGCGCGCCCATCGAGAAGGACTTCGTCGTCTGCCCGGTGTGCGACACCCAGGTTCGCAATGTCTGCCCCAGCTGCCATCGCCCGCTCGATGCGCACTGGAAGGTCTGCCCCTACTGCCGAACTCGCATCCAGTAACGCATCCATCGCCGGGCTGGCCGCAAGCCACGGGCGCCGCGCGTCCCGCGCAAGCCGCGCGCGCCCCACACCCCGCCCCACACGATGAAGCATGCGTAGAAAATCGCCCGCCGTGCCATTAAGGTGCGGCGGGCGCTTGTATACCAAGGCAACCTGCCTATAATGATGCAAGTCAAAAACGCCGAGCGCATCGCACACACTTGCATCAGGCATCCGAGAGGAGAAAACATACCCATGAAGGCACTCTACAATGACGGTTCGGTGGCCGAGCTCCCGCAGGACGAGGTCACGCACGTCATCCGCCACTCTGCTGCGCACATCATGGCGCAGGCCATCAAGCGCCTCTATCCCGAGGCCGACTTTGCCTACGGTCCCGCGACCGACAACGGTTTTTACTACGACGTCGACCTGCCCGAGGGCGTCAAGATCAGCGAGGACGACTTCCCCGCGATCGAGGCCGAGATGAAGAAGATTGTCAAGGAGAACCTTAAGTTTTCCGTGTACGAGAAGCCCCGCGCCGAGGCTATCGCCCTTATGGAGGAGCGTGGCGAGAAGTACAAGGTCGAGCACATCGGCGACCTGGACGACGACGCCCGCATCACCTTCTACCAGCAGGGCGACTACATCGACATGTGCGTCGGTCCCCACATCTGCTACACCAAGGCGCTGAAAGCCTTTAAGCTCACCGGCGTCTCGGGCGCTTACTGGAAGGGCGACAAGGACAACAAGATGCTCACCCGCATCAACGGCGTCGCCTTTGCCACCAAGGAAGAGCTCGACGAGCACATGCACATGCTGGAGGAGGCCAAGAAGCGCGACCACCGCAAGATCGGCCGCGAGATGGACCTCTTTATGATGCGCGACGAGGCCCCCGGCTTCCCGTTCTTCCTGCCCAACGGCATGATCCTTAAGAACACGCTGCTGGACTACTGGCGCGAGATCCACCACAAGGCCGGCTACGTGGAGATCTCCACGCCGCTTATCATGAACAAGCAGCTGTGGAAGACCTCGGGCCACTGGGACCACTACAAGGACAACATGTACTCCACCGTTATTGACGACGAAGAGTACTGCATTAAGCCCATGAACTGCCCGGGCGGCGTGCTGGTGTACGCTTCCAAGCCGCACTCCTACCGCGAGCTGCCCATTCGCGCCGGCGAGATTGGCCTGGAGCACCGCCACGAGCTGCGCGGCGCTCTGCACGGCCTGTTCCGTGTGCGCTGCTTTAACCAGGACGACGCCCACCTGTTTGTGCGTCCCGACCAGCTGACCGACGAGATCGTGGGCGTGGTCAACCTCATCGACTCCGTGTACCAAAAGTTTGGCTTTAAGTACCACGTTGAGCTTTCCACCCGCCCCGAGGACTCCATGGGCTCGGACGAGGACTGGGCTCGCGCCGAGGAGGGCCTGCGCACCGCTCTGGAGCAGCTGCACATGGACTACGAGGTCAACGAGGGCGACGGCGCCTTCTACGGCCCCAAGATCGACTTCCACCTGGAGGACTCGCTCGGCCGTACCTGGCAGTGCGGCACCGTGCAGCTCGACTTCCAGATGCCGCTCAACTTTGACCTGGAGTACGTGGACGCCGACGGCACCAAGAAGCGCCCCATCATGCTGCACCGCGTATGCTTTGGCTCCATCGAGCGCTTTATCGGTATTCTGATTGAGCACTTTGCTGGCAAGTTCCCCACCTGGCTCGCCCCCGTGCAGGTCAAGGCGCTTCCGGTCTCGGAGAAGAGCCGCGACTACGCCCACGAGGTGTGCGCTAAGCTGGAGGAGGCCGGCATTCGCGTGGTCTGCGACGACCGCGACGAGAAGATCGGCTACAAGATCCGCGAGGCCCGCAGCATCGACCGCGTGCCTTACATGCTTATCCTGGGCGAGAAGGAGGTCGAGGCCGGCAACATTTCCGTCCGCGATCGTTCCAACGAGACCGTTCAGATGAGCGTTGACGAGTTTGTTGCCAAGGTGCTCGAGGAGATCCGCACGCGCGCCTAAGGTAACCCAACAGAAACAACGAAAGGCGACCGTCCACAAAGGGCGGTCGCCTTTTTCATCCCGAAATAAGAAAAGCCGCTGGTTGAGCGGCTTTTTTTGTTGCACAAAAAGGTACAGGTTTTTGTATCTTTCGACATAGGCAATTATACGAGCAATTAATCAACGATTGCCCAGATTACGCAAAATGTCCTGTCGGTAGATATATCTCCATAGCCCTCTACAAAAACCTGTACTTTTGCGACTGCGCCTAGCTGCGAGCGAGAAGCCTGTTCTAAACGCCCCTGCATTTGCGTGCATCGCAAAGCCAAAAGAGGGGGGCGAGAACATGGAACAGACGGCACGGCGCCAAGAGCAGCTGCCGGGCGCATTTAACGGCGCCACCACCAACAGTCAACACGGCCGCGTCCGCTGGTATCTGGTTCACACCCCCCATGGAAAAGAGCGCGAGACCTGCGAAAAGGTCCGCCGTATTATCCCGAACAACCTTATGCAGGATGCTTTTGTGATGCAAAAGGAGTTCTGGTTTAAGCGGGACGGCGCATGGTCGCTCCAAACCAAACCTATGTACAAGGAATATTTCTTCGTCGCTACGCACGATGCTGCCGCGCTCGATAGGGCCCTGGCCCAGTTGAGCTTTGGCTGTCGCATCGCCGGCAGTAGGGAGCGGGCGTACATGCCCATGCCGGACGATGCGCAGGATTGGTACCGCAGCGTGCTGGACGACGACGGAGTGGTGCGCAACAGCGTTGCGCGCATAGAAGACGGCGTTCTGCACATAGAGCAAGGACCCTTGGTGGGGCAAGAGGCTCGCGTGCACAAGATCGATCGTCGCAAACGCTGGTGCTTGGTGGACGTGGGCGATGGCGATTCCCGCTTTAGGGAAGTTCTTCCGCTTGACGTGCCGATCAAAACGTAAGGGGCGTTGCAATGGCAATTCGTTCGCATTTTGAATTCATCGATGGGGGATCCCTGGGGACAGGGATGTGGATTTGAACTTGACTACTAAAGAAGCAACAGGACAAAACGCGCCGGTGGGGGCCGCGCTTGTTGCCCAGGCAATGAGCGGTGGCGACGTGACCGTGCGCTACAAGGCCATGCAGGCCGTGAAGGACTGGGACCGCACACGCCTGGCCTACCGCACCGTCAAGCGCGCCTTCGATATCGTGTTCAGCGGCTGCGTGCCGGCCGTCATCGCCGTTCCGAGCCTGGTGTTGGCCGCGGCCATCCGTCTGGAGAGCGAGGGCAACCCGTTCTACAGCCAGATTCGCATGGGCCAGACCCACCGCGACGGCAGCCTTTCCACCTTCCGCATGTGGAAGTTCCGGAGCATGTACAAGGACGCCGACGAGCGCCTCGCCGAGCTCAGGGGGCAGAACGAGATCGCCGGCGCCATGTTCAAGATGAAGGACGATCCGCGCGTCACCAAGATCGGCAAGTTCATCCGCAAGCACTCCATCGACGAGTTCCCGCAGTTCCTGAACGTGTTTCTGGGCCAGATGTCCGTCGTCGGCCCGCGCCCGCCGCTGCCCAACGAGGTGGCCGAGTACACAGAATTCGACCTGCAGCGCCTGGCCGTGAAGCCCGGGATCACCGGCTGGTGGCAGGTGACGGACCGCAACGACACCGACTTCGACGGCATGGTCCGCCGCGACCTGGAGTACATCGCCAACCGCGGCGTGGCCACCGACCTGAAGATCGTGGCGCTCACGGTCGTCGAAATGATAACGGGGGGGGGGTGCCTGCCAGAGGCATTTCCCGAGACTTTTCCGTTGGCGGGGTGCTAGCCCATGCCTAGGAAACCTACCGGGACCCTCTTCTACCGCATATGCAAGAGAACCTTCGACATAGCCTTCAGCGCCGGATGCACCGCAGTGCTGGCGATTCCCATGGCCTGTGTCTGCGCCGCGATCTGCGTGGAGTCCCCGGGCTCCCCAGTCTACACGCAGGAGCGCATGGGCAGGGGAGGCCAGGTGATTCGCGTGCTTAAGCTTCGCAGCATGGTCTCTGATGCAGGTGATGTGCAGAAGTACCTGAGCCCCGAGCAGCTTCACCAGTGGGAGGTGGAGCGCAAGGTCGATAACGACCCACGCATCACAAAGGTGGGCCAGTTCATCCGCAAGTGCTCCATCGACGAGATACCGCAGTTCCTCAACGTACTCAAGGGCGATCTGTCAGTGATCGGCCCGCGTCCCATCACGCGCGACGAGCTGGAACAGCACTTCTCCGACGAGGAGAAGGCGGAGCTGCTGAGCGTCACCCCGGGCATCACGGGCCTGTGGCAGGCCACCGACCGCAACGCCGCGACCTTCGAGAGCGGTCTGCGCCAGAAGATCGAGCTCCACTACGTGCGTAACCGCTGCTTCCGCATGGACTGGAAATGTTTCACGGGCACCTTCGGTGCCATGTTTGGAAAAAGGAGGACCGGGCGATGAGCCAAGGAGAATCCATTCGCGTCGCCCAGGTCGTGGGCAAGATGCTTGGTGGCGGCGTTGAGGCTGTCGTCATGAATTACTACCGACATATTGACCGTAGTAAAGTACAGTTTGATTTTCTTGTTGATTCCGATTCGACGCTAGTTCCCCGCGAGGAGATTGAATCGCTCGGTGGCAGGGTCTTTGAGATTCCGCCCTATCAGCATGTTGTTGAATACCAGCGAGAGCTTCAGCGTCTCTTTAAGCAAGAGGGCTGGAAGATTGTCCACAGTCACATCAACGCACTTTCGGTCTTTCCTCTTCGTGCTGCGAAGAAGGCGGGCGTCCCCGTGCGAATCGCCCATAGTCACTCTACGAGTGGTAAGGGCGAGTATGCCAAGAATGCCCTGAAGGCCGTGTTGAAAACGCAATCGAATCGGTATCCAACACACCGATTTGCATGTAGTCAATTCGCTGGTGAATGGCTTTTTGGTAAAGCTGCACACTTCGAGGTCGTGTACAACGCAATTGATTTGGATCGCTTCCGCTTCAATGCGGAGGCTCGCGCGCAAGCGCGAGCCGACCTGGGCCTCGTCGGCAACCAGTTTGCCATTGGGCATGTGGGGCGCTTTACTGCCCAGAAGAACCATGCGTTTTTGATTGACGTATTTACCGAGGTCGCAAAACGTCGCGACGATGCCGTCTTGTTGCTTGTCGGTACCGGCGAAGCCGGGGCCTCCGTAAAGGCCTTGGTGGACGAACGCGGTCTTACCGATCGCGTTAAGTTCCTGGGACAGAGAAGCGATGTCAATTGTTTGTACCAGGCGTTCGACGCGTTCGTCCTGCCAAGCCTTTACGAAGGCCTGTGCCTCGTCGGCGTCGAGGCACAGGTGTCTGGACTGCCGTGCCTGCTGAGTGATGCGATTACGCGCGAAGTGGATGTAACGGGGGAATGCAAGTTCTTGCCGATTGATAGCCCTATCGTGTGGGCCGATGAGATTGATTCACTCTTGCCGTACTCGTATGAGGGTCGATTGTCTATCTCAAGTGGGCAATTCGCCGATTACAACATTGAGTTGCAAGGCAAGCGACTGACTCGAAAATATCTAGACCTCTACTCAAGGAATTAGATGGCAAACAGTAATTTGGTATCGGTGATTGTGCCGGTATATAACGTTAAGTCTTATCTGCAGGAGTGCTTTGATAGCATTTGCTGTCAAAGCTATCGTAACATCGAGATCATTCTTGTCGATGACGGCTCGACTGATGGATCCGGCGAGCTTTGTGACGTTCTTGCTGCAAGGGATGACCGTACCACCGTTTTGCATAAGGAAAATGGTGGTCTTTCTGACGCTCGTAACGCAGGGCTGCGTATTGCTCAGGGCGACTGGATTTCCTTTGTTGATAGCGATGACTACATTTCTCCTGTTTTTATCGAGGTTCTTTTGAACGCCTGCTGCGATACGGGATGTCAGATATCTGCTGTTCCATTTGGCAAGCCGTTCAATGATGGTGATGCTTGCCCTTTGGTGGAGTCTCTTGACCCCGTGGCGCCTGCGAAGGCACTGCCTTCGCCCGGTGTCCAGCGTCTGATATTATATCAGGCGCTGGACACCGGTGCCCAGTGGCGCCTTTACGCAAAGGCGCCACTGGGCATTGACCCGTTCCCTAAGGGGCTGTATTACGAGGATCTCGCTAGCGTCTATAAGATTATTCACAAGGTTGATTCCGTTGCCGTTGTCGATTGCCGTGAGTTGTATGCATATCGCATGAGAAGTAACAGCATTATCAGGCAAGAATATCGACACATTAAAGGCGAGTCCGCATTGATAATTGCGGATCAGCTCTACCGTGATATTTGTAATTGGTATCCGGATCTAAGTAAAGCCGCCGCCTCGCGCTGCTTCTCAGTTTGCAGGATGGTGTTTGCGCAGATTCCAACTAAAAATAAACATTCGAGGCAAATTCAAGATGAGGATTCGTTGTGGTCGGTGCTGTCTCTACATCGAAAGACCGTTCTTAGAGATAGAGAAGCTAGGCCGCGTGAGCGCTTTGCGGCCTTTGTTGCTTATTTCGGAAAAAGCGCATTCAGCTTGTTCTGTTGCGTGGCCCGAGGTCTTGGATTGCTTCGCTAACGCTTGACCTCAGAGCTAATTGAAACTATTCAAGGGGCTGTTTCATAAAAATGATGACTGATTTCAAGGAAAGCCTGAAGGTAAATGCTGCTGATTCATGTTATTACGCAGCCTTTACTATGTATTGTTTTTTTCATTTAATGGAGCGTACGAATTATGTGTACATGTTTGGAGTCCCGATGGACACCATCGGCAAAATCGCCAATACACTCATGCTCATTCTGCTCCTAGTACGGTTTTTCAGTATTCGATTTTCAACTGAAGCCCTAGTTTTTTCAGGCGTCGTTTTTCTTGCAACGCTAATTACTTTAGGTGTTACTAAGTCGTGGATACCCCTTTCTGTCTGCTTATTTATTATTGCTGGGAACGATATTGATGTTCGTCGGTTGACGCAGATCGTCTTGGCTGTAACTGTTCTAGTTTTTTTAATCGTTGCGTTTGGTTTGATTTCTGGATCAATCAGTTCGATTGATTCAATTCGTCCCGGCGAAACGAGGGTACGCCATTCGCTCGGCTTTAATCAGGTAAATGCTCTCGGTGCTGTTTTGGCTCGTATATGTACGTGTGTTGTTTATCTGCGTTGGAATAAAGAACCCTTTCTTTCGACACTTTTAACTGTTGCTTCGGTTTCTTTCCTTGAGATGGTCGCCAACTCAAGGACTGCGGAGCTGTACCTTCTGGTGCTGATTTGTTTCCAATTTTATTGTTATATTAGACGGCATTCTTTTGCTAGGGCTAGTAAGTCAAGGATATGTCTTGGCCTTATTACCGGTTCCTTTCTATTAACGATAATCTTGCTTTTTGTCTTTTCTCCTTCTAATGGCATACTAATGGCTTTTAGTGAGTCTCTTAGCAACCGTATTTATTCAATGTGGTATCTATTTGAGCAATATTTGATACATCCTTTTGGTAATGGCTCAATGCTTCTTGGGGCTACGGTCTGGACAGGGTCCTCTTATGCCATGCTCACGATTGATAATGCTTGGGCACTTTGGCTTATCAATTACGGGTTTGTCCCTACTTCATTTTTATTAATCGGTTTAATACTACTTTATGCAAGAGCGCCCGAGGAGTATTTCGATGATGGGTCCCTCATAGTTCTTGCTCTCTATGTTGCATTATTTGGATTCTGCGAGTCGACTGCTTTGGCTGTCGACTATAACCCGCTCCTAGTTTTAATCAGCTATTCCATATTTCGGAATAGAGACACACTTTCCGTTTCTTGAGAGGGATGCAATGAAAAAAGTTTCAATTATTACTCGTCATAACGTTCTCAACTACGGGTCCGTCCTCCAGGCTTACGCTACGCAAGAAGTTGTTAAAAGCTTGGGGTACGATCCTGTTGTTGTTGACTATCGGAGATGCGCTGAGACCCTTGATTCTCTTGTGAAGCGTTATTCGGAAGGTAGGTCTCTGCCTCATCGCATCTATAGGAACACGGTTTGGCGTTTGCTGTACGGTGCAGGCGAAAAGCGTTTTAAGAGCATGAGAGAGCAGTATCTGACTCTTTCACCGCATTGTGATGAAACAAGTATCGACGCATTGCTGCCTAACACAGATATCTATTTGACTGGCAGCGATCAAGTCTGGAACGAACTTGGCGATGGCTCTCTAGATCCGGTATTCTTTTGGGACGGGCTTTCTAAGGTCGAGGGAAAGAAGGTCGTATCCTACGCCGCTAGTTTTGGACGTGGTGGCGTTGTAAAGGGGTATGAGTCGCAAATTGGTAACTGGCTCAAGCGCTACGATGCCATTTCCGTCCGCGAGGATTCAGGTAAGGATATCGTTGAGAGCTACGGTCTCAAAGCTGAGCAGGTTTTGGATCCGACCCTGCTTCTCAATCGCTCCGAGTGGAACAAGATTGCCAGTGAAAAGGCTCCCGTTGAAAAGCCCTACGCCCTCGTCTATAACCTCCATCCTGATTCAGATATGCTGCAGTACGTTAAAGATAAGACCGCTGGCTCTAATCTTGAGATTGTAAGTGTTTGCCCTACGTTTAGGAGAAGGGTAGGAAAACAGGTCGTTCTTCCGCCCCTGGAGGATTTCCTTGCGCTGTTTAGGGATGCATCCTGCGTATATACGGATTCATTCCACGGCACTGCTTTTTGTATCAATCTCGGCACCCCATTTGTTGAGATCTTTCCAAAGGCTAATGCCGCGCGAAATAAATCTGTTCTTAGGCTCTTTGGCCTAGAGCATAGGGCCTGGGACACGTTCCAAGGCAATGCTTGGGACGACGATATCGATTGGCAGCATGTTGGTGAGGTTCTTGATGGGGAGCGCAACCGCAGCCTCTCCTGGCTTGATCGCGCGTTGAAGGAATAGATGAATGCAAAGTATCTGCGAAGACAAAATGTGTGCGGGCTGCATGGCATGTGTCGATGCCTGCCCTAAAGATGCAATCGCTGTTCTTGAAAGGCGCGAGTACTATACCCCCAGTATCGATCAAAGCAAATGCATTGATTGCGGTAGGTGCACAGCTGTATGTCAACAGTGCAATCCGCCTCAAGGCTCTAAACCTAGTAAATGGTTGCAAGGATGGGATTCTAACTCGGAGAGCAGGGGAACCTCCTCATCGGGCGGCTTGGCGGCCGCGATTATCCGAGGGTTTATTTCTGCCGACGGAGTAGTTTGCTCTTGTTGTTTCCGGGACGGTCAGTTTGGGTTTGAGTTTTCTAGCTCGATTGCGGATGCCGTTAAATATAAAGGATCTAAGTACGTTAAAAGCAATCCAATTGGCTCTTACGCTCGTATAAAAAAATTGCTGGTTGAGGGTAAGGAAGTCTTATTTGTGGGATTGCCTTGCCAAGTGGCCTCTCTTAAAAACTTTGTTGGCAATAAGCTTCTTTCGAGTTTATATACGGTCGATTTGATTTGCCACGGTACTCCTTCGCCTGCGATTCTCCGTCAATTCCTGAGTGAAAATGGGATTGACATGGATCAGCTTGAGTCGATTGAGTTTCGTTCTAAAGGCAGCTTTCAGCTAAGGGAGAACGAGCGAACGATTGATTCGCCCGGTGTTTTGGATGGGTATACAGTAGCTTTCTTGGCGGGGCTGGACTATACGGAAAACTGTTATCACTGCAGGTACGCAAGCATTGAAAGAGTTTCTGATGTTACATTAGGCGATTCCTGGGGGACGAATCTTACCGAAGAAATGCGTCGGGGTGTCTCTCTGGTTTTAATCCAGAATCAAAAAGGACAGCGACTGATAGACCTTGCTGGTGCTGAGTTAATGACGGTTGATATCGAGACCGCCATTAAGAATAACGGTCAGTTGAGGAGTCCCTCCGAGAAGCCATCTGCGCGAGCGCGATTCTTCGAGGACCTTTCATGCGGTAGATCAATTACCGATGCGGTAAGAAGGTCTTTGCCCAAAAGGTATTTCAAACAATCGCTTAAACGTCTGCTAATTCGCATTGGTTTGCTCAAGCGCGGGGGGGGGTACGGAATTAAGGTCTCATTAGCACCTGATTCCAACTCCTTGCACAACATTAAAGGAAGCATTCAATGAAGATCCTTCTAATTGGTGAGGTCACAGGCAATACTGGACCTTCAAATGTACATAAGTCATTAGTGGAATATTGGCCTTCTTGCGATTCGATACGGCCGTTATATTCAAAAAGCAAAATCTCCAAGCTATATGAGGCTATTTCTGAGGGTCTTAAGAGCGATGTGATTGTCTCTTGCGGCGCTGGCTGGACGGATATCATTGCGCATCGGTTGCTCTCTGCCTTTGGTAAACCTGTCATTTGCTTTAATCATGGGTACGTCCCTTTTGAAAATGAGATCAACGGTCTCGGATATAGCGATAGAACTGTCAAGGCAATCATTAAACATTTGCGTACTGCGGATTTGATCGTTGCGAATTCTTCCCTCCAGGAGAACTTTGTTAAGAAACAGCTGCCTGAATGCTCCGATAAGGTTAAACACGTTTGCCTTGGGGTCAAAAGGTTTAAACAATGCAGTTTCGAAGGCCAACGTGAAAATATCGTTGCTGTTAGCGGGGGTACCCGTCCAATTAAGGCCAACGAAATAGTCGCGAAGGCCGTCTCGATTCTCAGAGATCGTGGTGTCGATTGCTCTTTAAGGGTGTACGGGCGACGGTACTCCGATAACTCTTCCTTAGATAATCTCATGGCCTCGGCTGACGGTGAATATAGGGGCCAAGTTGCCTCCGATCAGTTTGTGAACGAGCTTCGAGAGTGCTCGGTATTCGTTATGAATTCTAGGCATGAGCCCTTTGGTCTCTCTGCCCTTGATGCGATTGAGGCCGGATGTTCGCTCCTTCTTTCGACTAACTGCGGAATTGCCGAAGTGATGTCGATTCAGGGATCCGATGTCGTGAAAAACTGCGAGGACCCGATCGAGGTTGCCGATAAGATCGAGGGATTGCTTCGAGCTCCTAACTCCAAGCGGCTGTTTGATTCCATCGATTTTGATGAATGTAGCTGGACCAAAACGGCCGAGACGCTACGAAATTACTGTGCGGAGGTATTAGGGTAAATGGCCGAAAGCAAGAAAGTGACCGTCTCCAAAAGAGATGTGATTTGGAATTATGTCGGCACGATCGCGTCTATGGGCAGTAACTTTTTACTCTTGCCGCTACTCCTATCTTTTTTATCGAGTGCTCAAATCGGTCTCTGGTACGTGTTCGTAGCCATTTCGGGTTTTGCACAGCTGCTTGAATTCGGTTTTACTTCTACCTTATCCCGCAACATTCTTTATTGCCTGAGCGGGGCAAAGAAACTGACCAAACAAGGCTGCGACTATTCTTCTGTTGATGGAGAAGTTGACTGGCACTTGATGCGCGTCGTTCTTGATACGTCTAAAACGATATACGCCGTCTTGGGTCTCATCGCGTTATTTGTTGCGGCAACGTTGGGAACTTTCTACGTTTCTTATGTCACCGATTCTTTTTTAATTGAGGGTTCGTTGCCTGCATGGATTGTGTTTGTCGTTTCCATTTTCACTAACTTATATTTTCTTTACTGTCTCACGTTTCTCCGTGGGCTTGGAGACGTTGCTGGTGAGAACAGGGCTAAAACGCTTGCCAGGATTGGGCAGCTTGCTATTACGGCGGTCCTTCTGTTTTGTGGCTTGAGCCTTCTCGCTGCCGCACTCGGCTTCTTGGCCTACAGCACTTTGCTGAGGTTATTTGCGATTAGGACATTTCGGAGCCATCATGACGTCGAAGAGGGGATTAAATCCGATGCCGCAGCTGTTTCTAAGGACGAAATGCTTGACGTTCTAAAGACGGTTTCGTTTGTGGCGTGGCGTGATGGTGTCGTATCTCTAGCCTGGTATGGCGCCACGCAGGCAACATCGCTGCTTTGCTCGGCTTTCCTAGGGCTTGAACAAACTGGTACGTATTCCGTCATGTTGCAGTTCGCGACGGCGATCCACCAGATTTCAAGTGCCTATTTACGTTCATGCTTTCCCACCTTCCAGTCTGCCTATGTCAGGGATGACAAGCAGACTCAGAAGGCGGTGGTCGAACGCGGTATTTCCTGCTATGTATGCATGTATATTGTCGCTACAGTTCTTGTAACGGCATGCCTGCCGATACTCACGCTTTTCAAGCATGATTTCATTTGCGATCCAGTTTTGTTCCTGGGTATTGCCCTCTATTACTTCCTGCTTAATCAGCACTCTCTGTTTTGCAACATTATTGTTAGCATGAACGAGATTCCGTACTTCAAAGCGTATTTGGTATCAACTGCTGCTGGAATCTGCGTAAGTTGCGTTTTGTGTGGCGCCTTTAGCTGGGGAGCCTGGGGTCTTGTAGTTGGTCAGGCAATTCCACAGCTCTGCTACAACAATTGGCATTGGCCACAATATGTTCTAAAACGTACCGGGCTTGGATATGTACAGGCTATCCACAGCGGTCTTGATTGGTGGAAAAGAAGAATGGTTGGGCAAAGAGCCTAATTGCAGAATCTACTTTCGGATTATTTGGAGCCGTTAAAGATATTGAATCCTGTTAGAAGAACTCTGATCTCCTTGTTGAAGGAAGACTTTGACTGGAGGGGTGTAGATGAAAAAGACCGTTTACCCAGCGCTTGATCTTCTGAAGTTAATCATGGCTGTTTTGGTTGTGGCGGTTCATGCTAACCCGTTGTATGGAATTGATGTACCGTTCGCCTCACGAGTCCTGAATGTGCTTGAAAGCGTCTCGGTTCCATTTTTCTTTGTCGTATCGTCCTTTCTCTGCTTTAGAGGGCTTCGTCCTGCGCAATTCCAAGAGCGCATCTCGGCTGGCTCATGCCGCGTGAGGTCGACGATAAGTAAATTTGTATGGCTGTACTTCGCCTGGTTTTTGGTATATATACCCATCGATTGCCTGGGGTATTGGCTTGATGGAGTTTCGCTGATCAAGGCTATGGTTCTGGAGGCCCGTGGCTTTTTCTTGTTGGGAGAGGGACGGCTATCATGGCCGCTCTGGTATCTCCTTGCTAGCGTTGTCGGCTTTATTTTGGTTTATACCATGCTGAGAAAGGGAATGTCTTCGCGAAACATCTTGGGTATCTCATTTCTGTTCCTTCTTGGGGGCTTTGGATTATCGCTGCTCCTTAAGTGGGAGGGGGCTCCGACTGCGATCTCTTTACCCGTCAAGATCTACTCGTTAATGTTTGGAAATACGAGAAACGGCTTATTTGAAGGATTCTTCTATATTGCTCTTGGAATGTACTTTGGAATGAATCCGGAGTCGATTCAAAATATCGATGTTAAGGTGATCACGGCGGCTATCGCTACCGGAGTTCTTGGCTGCTTCTATGTCTCGAGCGACCAGCATCTGCTTTTCTGCGCACTGATCGCTGGCGGGATAGTTTTGTTGTCTATCAGGGGGGGGGTTCAGAGCCGGCTTCCTATGTTTACTCGAATGAGGAAGGCGAGCACCGTCATATACCTCACCCATATGATGTTCATAGCTTTATATGTATTTGAGATTTGTGGAAGCAGACAATCTGATGTGACCTCGAATGGTGATGTGAATCATTTGGCGCTGTTTTGCTTCACGGTAGTAGCTTCTCTCCTTACCGCCGCCGGTGTAATTGCGCTGTCTAAAAGAAGCAGTAGTATAAAGAAATTCTTCGCGGTCTAAATGGTACCGACAAGATTATTTTGCAAATTGATTTAGCTGTCCTCGGCCCCGTCCTCTTATAGCCCTCTGCCCTTCCCTTCAGCTCATCTATCCCCTCCAGTTTGGACATGTCCAGGTACATCCTCTTGCCCCACTCGTGCTCCGCTATGCACTTCAGCTTCGCCGTCACCAGCATGAGGGCCGAGTTGCCGTCCGGGAAGGTCCCGACGGCCCGCGCCCTCCTTCTGATCTCGCGGTTGATGCGCTCAATCCCGCTGTTCGTCCTGATCCGGCCCAACATGTTCGCTCCCAGAGCTTGAGCACTACTTAGGTAGACCGCAAGTTGTGCTCTGACTGCATGCTTTTTAGGCTTCCGTTTGACGAAAAATATTTAGAGTGCTGCGATCCTCAAAAGTGTCAGGGAGTACTATTACCTCGGGCGTTCACTGCCTGGAGCATGACGTTAACATCCGTTTGTTGACCTTTCAATTCGGTCGATTGTTTATTGGGGGTTGTCATGCCGGTTAACCAATCTTTGGGTGCAAACGATCAATAGCGTTTTTTAATTGTTGCTGAGCGAAGAACCGGTGTCTCCAGTATTACTCGTAGGGGTCGAGCAATTGTGTTCTTTTTTGCTTGAGCGCGCTGTGATTTGTACGAACTGCTCGTCCCTTACTTATAAGGATGCCAAATATGAGTGACCCTAAAGAAGACAGCAATCAAGAAGAGCTTGAGTGGCTTCTATTTGAGCTTGATGAAGCCCGCGAGGACCAGAGAGTGTCTTTGGATCATATCGTTCAGGTCCTTGTTGCTTGTATTGCTGCGCTCGCCATTTTGTATTCTGTTGCGGCCGGATTTGGCGCTTCTGAAAATGCGATTCCCTGGAAGAATGAGGGAATTGCTACGATTGCAGCCTGTGTGATTCTTGTTGCGGGTTTTTACGGCTCCAGCATCGGCCAGGAACGCATGTTTCGCTATCACTATATGGAAATGATCGAAAAGAGGATTTCCGAGATAGTCCCGACGGGCGATGGGGCTATTGCGTTGGGTTGGAACCAGTTTTCTTCTCGTTTAATTACTGCCAACATTCATCACCTTACAAATAGGGGTGCGCGTAGGCACTATGTGCATTTTGCACTTGCGCTTGTATCGCTTGTTATCGGGTGCGTTTTGCTTTCTTTGCTATTGCTGCTTACCGTGCATAATAAATGGGTCAGGCTTCTGCTGCCGCTGGTTGTTATGTCCGCTCTTATATATCTTTTGTACTGCTACTTCATAGCTACTGATTACAGTCGGCTGACGTTTGAAGAGATACTGAAGCTTAACGTAGATAGTGTCCCTAAGGAATATCGAGAGAATAGCGATGAGGTGTCTGAGGAGAATAGGCCGGGTCACTACTTCTCGCAATTTAGGGGTAAGTTCCTTCGTCTGTTGTACACGCGTCCTCGCGATTCAATGAAAAGCTTCTTTTATTTAGGCGGGGCTTTGTTGGGTACTTCCCTGGGAGGAGGCTATTCCCTTGGAGAGTGGTTCTTCCGGTTCTTCTTGCTTGTATTTGTCGTTGACATCTGTGGCTACCAAGCGCGTTATCTCATCAATGATATTAGGGGCATTGCGGAGGATAGGACAAACCCGCAGAGTGTGGGCAGAAATAGACTTCCATTGCTTGGCGGCGGAAATGAGCGGCATACAATAATTGTCGCCATGCTTGTTGTCGTTGCTAAAGCGATTGCTGCATTCTTGGTTTGTGCGACTATATGGGCAGACGGCGCCACGTTATATGGTCATCCGGTTCCCGGTGACCCTTACCTTGCCTTTATTCTGGGCTTTGCATACGTTTTGGTCTTCATTATTGCCTGCTTCTATGAGAGAGCTAGGGCTAAAGGCGAGCTGCTTTGGAGCGAATATGTTCGGCGCCATGATGGGTCGCCGGTTTTGCGTGGGATGAATCTATTCAAATCTGCGAAATACTTTGGATACATTGATCCTAAAGAGGAATCGCGCTCGCATGACGTCTTTAAGATGTGCTTTGGTACTCTTAGGATTGTTCTTTATGGATATCCGTTACGTTTTTGCGCCGGTCTTCTTGCATTTGACCCGTATTTATTCGGACTCGTGTCCGGTGGAATTTCGGAGTTTCCTTATAGGGTAGGCATGCTGCTTCTCTTGATTGTTGCCTGCGCCTTGTATGGTTGTGCTTTTGTTTATATAACCTGGAACTATGAGGCGTCTGCGGCAAAGAGGGCTTCTGCTAAGAGCTGGCTGCAATTAAAGAAAGATGCCAATGGGGTTATTTTGCCATCTATTACGCAACCTCGTGTAGTTGAATTCAAAAAGCCCCACATCGCTTATCTTGGTTATCGACTGGGGTCGAGAGCGTGTGACCTTTACCCGCTGCGGGTGCAGTGGAGCTTGAATGAACCTTGGAACTGGACAGCATTGCTGGCGATCCTTCTTTTGCACTGGTTCTCCATTTGGCTTCTTCCTTGCTATTATTCTTTTTTCTCCTTGGGATTAAGTTTTGTACTGTTTACTTTGGCTGATTGTGTGCCCAACAAGGGTGTTCTTAGCATGATTTTCACTGTTTCAATCGTTTTGATTATTGTTGAGTGCGTTGCATTGGTCGCCTCGCTTGTCTGTTCTGATTTTTACCTATCTGTTATCGAATTCCTCATGCGCAACTATTTGCCCTATGGGTTTATCGAGACTGCCCAAGATGGATCGCTGTTCGTCGGAGAATGGTTTGCCCAGCTATGCTTAAGGCCCTTGATCTGGATTTCCCAGTCTCCCTTCAACGCGCATGCAATGAGTGTTGTAGTGGTCATTGCCCAAGCATTCCTCGCGATTTATGCACTGTTTAGGAACATGAATTACTACGACATGAACGCTCCGTTTCTTGAGAACTTCATCAACGCCGTTAAGGGTGCCGCGCTGAAGCTGTCCACCGCGATCCTGGGCGAGCATGCGATAGACGTGCTGTGCAAGAAGAAGGGGGAGTGAGAAGGCTGCTGTTCGCCTCGGGCAATTGCTGAGGGCGCTCGACTCGCTGCACCGATCGAGAGCTCTATTGAAGGGTAAGATTGATTGGAGACATTGAAAGTGGGGCAGAGGAGACGAGAATGGCACAACGTGAGTATGATAGCTTCGCTATTGGAGTGCTAAATGATGGCAATGCAGTTGCGCCGCTTAGTTTGTCAATCAATGTGTGGGCCGATGTCGGACATACTTCTGAGATAGATTTTGGTGTCCAGATTCCACACAGGGATGATATTTCGGGGTTTTTCATTTTCGTTCCGTTCCAAATTGAAAAGAACGATGTTGTTGACCTCGCTCCCTCGTTTCGTGATAGCGAATTCAACCAAGTTTTATTCAATCAGGACTGCGAAACCACATGCCGTCTTAACCGAACGGTAGTTACGGATGCCCGTGGTGATTCGTTGTTGGTCCTTCCTATTTCGCAGAACGGTTGGTTGACTGTCGATAATCTGGAGGGAGGAACATTCCTTTCGTTTTGCTACGACCCCTCGGTTTTTCCCCACGACTATTCGTCTTTGTACTTCAGAATACGATTGCCCTTCGTGTCGCTTGATGACTTGCTGTCTGGTCCCGATGATATGAGGGAGGTAATAACAGGGCCTATTGTTCCTTTCCGCACTATGAACTCAATCGCTGTCAATCAAGTTAGGGGCCTTCCAAGTTCAGTTGTTAGTAAGCTCGTGGACTCGAAAACCGATATTGACGAAACGCATATCGCAGTAATTGCTCCGCGGCAATGGGAAGTAAATTCCTTTCTTACGCCGTATAGGGTTAGGCCATTGGAAAAAGTCGCCTGGGAAAAATACCAGCCCCGGTTGAAAGACGGCAATGCAATCCTGCACTCAAGTGGCTGCGACATGTTTGTATATCAGTGGCTTATATCTGACAGTAATACTTCGTTGCAGCTAGAGTTTTCGCGGAAACGCATCACCTTTCTTACTTTACTTTTTTACCTTGCTATTCTTCTTCTATTAAACCTTCTGAGCGAAGTCTTAATTCGTTTGGTTTTGTGATCGCCGAATAGGTCGTCCTTTATATGATTGGATTGTCATGACGAAGAGCACGGTAGCCACGCTTAAAATTCGACCATCTATTTTCGATTTGATTCGCAACGGCATAAAAGAATATGAAATCAGAGATTCTTCGTTGGAGGGAGTCGACATTATATGCTACCTGGATAGCGAGACAGGTGCGTTTCTTGGGACTTATACTGGTGATCGAGGTGAGCGTGTTGGCCGAAGCGCCGATCAACAGACTATTGAGCGTTCTGGTGTTGACGTCGATACCTTCTATGAGTTATTTCCTTCTGTTTCGGTTGGCGGCCCTGAAGTTTTATGGGTCGCCAAGCTTCAAAACCCTGTTGATATCAACGATGCTCTAGGGATTGGTTGAGACTATGGTTCAAGACGATTACATTAAACCGTTATCGTTCTCTGAAGTTGACCTGGGCGAGCCCTTTTTCGATAGCCTTAGATCTTCCTATGCTGGTTTTGATGAATGGTTTAACAAGAAATCACTAGGTGGAGAGTGCGCTTATTTCGCATTCGACGCGTGCGGTAATCTGATTGCGATGCTTTATCTCAAAGAAGAAAGTGGTCTTGAAGAGGGTGTAACCCCTCGGATGGACTTTCCTCGCCTGAAGATCGGTACATTTAAGGTTGATTTCGATCATCATACGGGGATTGGAAAGCGCCTACTCGCAATTGCTTTACGCGAATTTGCCAGGTCTGGGTTGGATTTCGTCTATGTCACAATGCATCAAAACGAAAATACCTCTTCGCTGGCTGAGTTGTTATACAAATATGGTTTTAGTTTTTGGGGATCAAAAGACCAGGAGACGGTTTTGTACAAGACCAGGCCCTGTTCCGATGACGACACTTTCAGTCGTTATCCCTTTGTAAGCCGATCTTTGGGCAACTGCTGGATATTGTCCATACGCCCTGAATATCATAAGAAGCTGTTCGGCGATGTTAATTTAACAAGTGAGTTTGGCCAGCCTAAAATTGATGAAAGGTGCTTGAACTCGATTGAGAAAATATATCTTTCTGGTTCGCAAAACGCTGCGGATATGGTGGTAGGCGATAAGGTTATTATTTACCGAACTACTGACTATGAGGGACCAGCTCATTATCGTTCGGTCGTTACGTCAGTGTGTACCGTAGTTAAGGTAATCAATCTTAACTTTTTCAGGGATGAAGTAGATTTTCTGAAAAAGGTTCGCGGTAAAACGGTTTTTACGTTAGAGGAATTGAGACGCTTTTGGCAGACGAAAAGGTTTCCTTGGCTGATCTGTCTTCTGTTCAACTTCCCGCTGGAGCGCTATCCTAACCGCAAGCAATTGTTGGATTGCGGGTTTATTGATGACGGGCGTCTTGTTTGCGAGCGCATATCTCAAGATGCAATGGATGGAATAATGGCGCTGGGGAATGCCGATGAAAGCTTTATTGTCGATTAAATCCGAGTTTGTTAAACGGATTTTATCTGGTGAAAAAAAATATGAATACCGTCGTCGTGTGTTTGCCCGCGACGATGTTGAAGCGATCGTAATTTATGAGACGCTTCCAGTTGGTCGCGTTGTTGCTGAAGTCGAAGTCGAAAAGGTTCTCAAAGATACTCCGTCTGCGCTGTGGGAAGAAACTCATAAAGACTCAGGAATTACTGAACAGTTTTTCTTTTCTTATTTTTCTGGGCTTGAGCAAGCCTGTGCTATTGAGCTCGGTAACGTTAGGCTTTTCGATAACCCGCTTTTACTGTCTGAATACAATCCCGATCTGACCCATGCTCCTCAGTCATTTGTTTACGTTGAGTAAGAAAGTCCGTTTCAAATTGCAATGTGGAACCGCTGTTATTCCACTGCGGCACCGGAGCCGATGTGGACTCCGGTGCCGATTTGTTGCTGGCGGTCTGACTATGCAGTTGAGGAGTACAAGATACTTCAGCATGATTAGTGTCATGGGCTCACAGCCGCGGGGAATAGCGTGTATTTTACTGGGTTGTTGGGGCTGAATATCATATAACGGCACTGTCAATATTGCGCTGGGCGCCGGTGCCGAAACCGATCGCGGTGCTTTTTGTAGCTAGAGGCCAGCTCCGTAGTGCTACCGCTCGCTAAATACTTCACAGCGAAGCCTTTCTGCGGTCAGGGTAGTGTCGCGAATGTTGGTGTAGAGCTCGGTTCTCGAGGGTAGCCGCAGGCTG
>CALBBA010000029.1 GCA_937926755.1 uncultured Collinsella sp. | reverse complement strand
ATGGACACGACCTTGGCATTGGCACCACCGTGGCGCGGGCCCTTGAGCGAGCCGATAGCCGCGGCGTAGGCGGAATACGGGTCGGTGGCCGAAGACGACAGCACGCGGCAAGCGAAGGTGGAGTTGTTGCCGCCGCCGTGCTCGGCATGCAGCATGAGCATAACGTCGAGCAGCATCGCCTCATCGCGGGTGAACGCCATGCCGCCGCGCAGGACCTGTAGGATGGTCTCGGCGGTGGAGAGGCCGGGCGTGGGGTGCGGCACGTGAACCTCGGAGCCGCGAAGCTTGGCGACCGAGGCCATGTGTGCGAAGGCGGCGATGCGCGGGAGACGTGCGAGCATGGAAATGGCGACGTCGATTTCGTGCTCGGGCGTGATCACGTCTGGTTCGGCATCGAAGGCGTAGAGCAGCAGCACGGCGCGCTGGAGCACGTTCATGATGCTCGACGACACCGTGGTCATAGGGAACTCTTTGACGTATTCGTCGCTCAGATGTCTAAAGGCGCCCAGGCGCTCGCAAAAGCCGTCGAGCTCTTCCTTGTTGGGCAGCGAACCCGTGATAAGCAGATAGGCGACTTCCTCGTAGCCGTAGCGATTCTCGGCCTGGGCATTGTTGACCAGATCCTCGATGCTGTAGCCGCGAAGCGTGAGCTTGCCCTGATCGGGCACGACCTTTCCGTCGACCTTGTTGTAGCCGTGCACATCCGAGATGCGAGTGAGGCCCGCGACCACGCCCGAGCCGTCGGCATTGCGCAGGCCGCGCTTGACATTGTGCTCAACAAATAGGCCCTCGTCATAAGGGTCAGTCGGCAGGCCATAGTAGAGATTTTCGCTTTCGGGCGAAATCTGGCGGCTCGCTTCGTAATCCAAGACCAGGCGGCTCAGGTGGTCGTCGAAGCGGTAATAGATTTTCTTGGCGTCGTAGGCCATGCGCGCTCCTCTCCGGGCCGCATCGGGGTGACTTGCATGGGCATGCGCGCGTCAGGCTATCCCCAGCGGCTTGCTCGCTACAGGCGGTACATAAAGTTGAAGACGTCCTCGCGCTGGATGGACACGTTGACGCCCGAAAGCTCGCCGGCCTCGGCCAGCGCCTTCTGCAGCTCGGCGAAGTCGAGCTTGGACTCGGCGGTATCGGCCAGCATGGTCATGGTGAAGATGTCCTCGATAATGGACTGCGTGATGTCGCGGATGTCGACGTTGGCCTCGCCTAGGACACGGGTGACGCCGGCGACGATGCCGGGGCGGTTCTTGCCAAGGACGGTGATGACGATACGGGAGGACGAGATCTCGGCCATGGGAAACCCTTTCGCGTGGTTGCGGCGCGCGGGGCGCTCCGCTACGGTACAGTGTTCATCATTGTACCTGTTTGGCGCAAAAAAGGGGTCGCTCGCTGCGGCGTTACATGTCTGCAACATGAGCGTGAGGGGGCAGGCCGCATGGGGAAGAGCCGTCTGGCGCGCGTCCAGCTCGTGTTGGGTTGATTTCCGAACTCAGCCGAACACATCGAGCGGATAGGCCGTTCCCGCAGTCAGCCGAACGCCTCCGACCGCTGATTCCAAACTGAAAACGGGGGGCATCCCCCACTATTCAGTAGGGGATACCGCTCCGCGGCGCATGCCGCGGGCGGCGCCCCTATCGGACCACCGTGACCTCAGTTGGGATGGGCCCAGCACCGCGGCGTACTCGGTGGGGTAGAGCCGACTGATCGTCTTCACGTCGCGTATGACGATATTTCGGTCGTCCGGCTCGGTGACGCCGTAGCCGAACGCCTGGAGCGTCTCGATGGACTCCTGGATCCTCTGTTGGAACATGGGACCCGGATCGACCCTCGGCCCGAGGTACCCGCGCCAAAGGCACGGCGAGACGCGCAGCATGTTATGGATTTTGGAGATGGGCTCGATGTCGGTGTAGACGTTGAGCGTCGCCATGGCGTCCTTGATGAACGAGCCCATCCCCTTCGCGTATGCCACCGAGTGCCTGACCGAGATCAGACACGCCTCGAAATCCACATCGCACCACCGAAGGCCGCAGACCTCGCCGATTCGCATCCCCGTGTGCAGGGCGAGTACGACCGCCCTCTAATCCTCGGCGGACCAATCGAGTCCGAACTCCTTTCGGGCATCCTCTTCGCTCATGACTTCGAGAAGGTCTCCGGGTTGGCAACGAAGGGCGAGGCATAGCTGCTCGAGCGTGTTGAAGCGAATGCCGCGAATATGCCCCTTTTTAATACGGGACAGGTTCACGGGCGTGGTTCCAATCCTTTCGGCAAGTTCGTTCGAGGAAATCTTTCGCTCGGCCATGATCTTGTCGAGGCGAACAATTACGGGCATGACGTGTCCTTACGCAATCTCGTCGGAGTCGAGGTACAGCTCTCGAGCGTACAAGAAGAGCTGGGAGAGCATGAACAAGACGATGCCGAGAACCAGAGAGGTCCAGTCGAATGATGAAGCGATCTCTTGGGCGCCGACGGCCCCCTCGCCGCCAAACATCAAGACGGAGGTTTCGAGTGAGCCGGCGTAGAGGCTGGTGGCAGCTTGAACAACGAAGAGAATGCCGAGCACCTTCAAGCACGTCGCAGACCCTTTCTTGAAGGGGTCTGCGCTCTTGATCGTCCACACGAGAACGGCGCTGAGGATGGTCGTAGCGATACCGATGACGGCAGGGGCCAATGTCGAGATCGCAAGGGCTGGATACGCGGGGGAGTCTACAATTACAGGGTTGTCGAGCACTTCGATTGCTGGCTTTAAGGAGAACGCCACTTGTGCGATGGCGGTGGCGCAAAGGGTCGCAGAGGCTATCGCACATGCGATGCGGAAGGAATGAAGCCGGGGAGTGCGATTGTCGGAACTCATAATAACCTCCGAAGAATTTAAAAAACTCAGGT
The DNA here is from genome assembly GCA_937926755.1 of uncultured Collinsella sp. Lineage (GTDB taxonomy): Bacteria > Actinomycetota > Coriobacteriia > Coriobacteriales > Coriobacteriaceae > Collinsella. The sequence continues at coordinate 19,636 of CALBBA010000029.1, read as the reverse complement.
TACTTTTTAACAGTTTATGTTAAATTGACTTTGCCGGCAAGTAATCACAGCATGCTGCAACCGAAACCCCTCTAGATTGGAGAGGATTATGTTCAGTACTGTTAAGTCGTGTAAGCTCTTGGTTTTCCTCGGCCTCGCTCTTTGTCTGTTGCTGCCGGGAGCCCCCGCTTTTGCGGATACCCCGATGCCTCCTTCCCAGGAGAGCAGCCAGTGTGCCCTCGTTGAGCCCCTCGGGTATACGGACGACGTCGTCGATACCTACTGGAGCTACAGCTGTCCTCGCGGCGTAAGCGGGCACAGCATCTCGATGTTCAACATCTCTTACAAGACGATCTCCTACCGAAATGGCTATCGCCGATCCGCGCATCATAGGGAATCCCGCCTCGCTGCAATGTGCTCCTGTGGTGTTCTTGGCACAACTGATAAATGGCAATTTGTCTATAGCACCTACTAGATGCGAGGAAGGGCCGAGCATTTTGTTCGGCCCCTCTGTTCCGACTGGATGAGGTTAAGGTTGGCGATGAATATGCTCAAAATCTCGAAGGCGATCTTTAGGTCGCTTCTCTCCTCCAGGTCGCTCTGTGTTGTCGTTGTTGCGTTGATGGTTCTTTGTGCTTTGCCAGTCTTCAGGAGTGCGGCTGGCATCGACGGACGGGTTGAATACCTCGAGTCGGGAATAACCCGCGTTGAGCAGGAATTGTCAGCATCCTATGCGGACGCGCTTGTGAATGCGGGAGAGGAGGGCGTCTATACCTCTTCATCAAGCATGCCTGCACTTCTGTACCCTCTTGACACGGGGCGACTTATCTTGGCGCCGCTCTCTCCTCTGCTTCCGTTTCTGCAGATATCGGACGGAGGGTACTCCTTTTATGACGGATCGAAGGAATACTTGCTATGGGTCGCAACGGCCGTTGCCGTCTCGTTCCTTGCCGCGCGCCTTAACAAACGTGGAAAGCTCATCATCCAGGCACCGATGGGTGAGCCGGGTAGGCTTGTTGCATCGAGCGTATGGGCGAGTGCTTTTGCAATGCTTGCCGTCTTCGCCATCAATCTTCCAGGGATAATCGCCGCGCTCGTGAAGAATGGCCCGGGCTCGCCGTTCTATCCGATAGGCTACATTCAATTTGCGACTCCGGTTATCAAACCGGCTTGGCTGGTGTTCGCGCAGACGACCATCTTGCAATTCTTGATGGCGGCGTTCATTTCGCTCGTCGTTCACCTTGCCGTGAAGATTGCCAATAGCCCTGCGCTTGGAATCGTGTTCGTATGTGCCCTGATGGGGGTGACGATGGTTCCCGGGTATTACGGAAGATCCATGGCTTTACGTGAATTCGCCCTGTTAAATCCCCTTACGTATGCAAACACCGAGTTGACCGTAGGCGCCTATAGCCCGTACCCAACAACACAGTTAGTGAATCTGCCCGGACTTTGCTTCGAGCGTGGGGCAATTACCCTCGTATGCGCCATCGCGATCGAGGTGCTGGCAATCTTCTTGCTCTGCGTTGCTGGAAAGAGCGGCTGCGCGTGCCCGATGTTCCCGACTGGTCTTGACAGGGGTGCCTTCATCGCCTCGCAAACGACAACTCGTTCGGGCCCTTATACCGCCGCCGTTGCATACGTAAGAGCGATGGGAAAGCTGCTCCTGCATTCTCCCGTCCTCGCCGTATGCGCGGTTGCAATGTCGACGGCGATGCTGGTCCCGGCTCTGGTTGAGATGTTTCCCGACACCGATGGCGTTTCCGCTGGTCGGTATAGGGATGGCGAGCTTCGTTCAATAGATCGGTATCTAGAGCGCGACGCTGCGAATATGGACGCCGAGGGCAAAACGGCCCTGGAAAACATGCGAGATGCTCTTTCGGGTTTCGTGTACGCGCCTATGCCTGCGGAGGGGTTTCGAAGCCTTGCGACGTACGAGCGCGCTCGAGGTGAGCTGGGCGCGGCAGATGCGACTCTCCTGCAATCGATCGGAATCGAGCCGGAGACTCCTTCTCGTGCGGAGGCGCGCGCCCTTCTGCTTGAGTCGATCGCGAGCTTGCCGGACCCCAAGGTTTACGAGTTAAGTACGAAGATGCCCCCATTAATCCTCCTTTCGTATCTCCAGGCAGCGCTTCCCTCCTTATTTTTGCTGTTGCCCGTGGTTGTCACATCGCTCGCGTGCACCCACCTGCAGTGTTGTTCCCTTCTGGTTCTCCAGATCCCCGCAACAGCGCATGTGCGTTTTCTGACGGCTGTTGCGCTGGCTCTCCTGCTTGGCTTGGTGCTGCTTTTGGTGTCGATGGTTCCCGCTGTCGTTGTGTCCGTGATTAAGAACGGTGCGGGTGGATCGGAGTATCCCGTCGCTCTCATTCGGGCGGGAGCTTCGACAACGTCCATGGTGGGGGAGGCGGTGTTGTGCAGTATTCCGTTGCTGGTCATGGCATACGGCGTGATTTCCGTCGTCGCTGCGTTGACAGCAGCGATTAGCCGCAACCCCGTTGTCACCGGAATGGTTTGCGCGGTTCTCTTGGTGTTGGGTTCGTTGAGCGCTCATGTTGAAAGCGTGGGCATGGGCGTCGCGCTGCTGGCTCCATTCGCCTCGTTTAATCCCGCTTCCCAGGTGGGGACGATTGGGTTCCTTGGGCGAGGGACGAACGCGATGCCTTTTGGAGAGGTCGTCGGCGCATCGGGCGCTCTGCTGGTGGTCTTGGGCGCCGTATCTCCGTTGATGGTGCGCCTGAGTGTTCCAAAGATCGAAAGGGGATGATCTCGATGATTGACCTTCAAACGCTGACGATCTCTTATGGAAAGAAGGTGCTCGTAGATTCGGTGAACGCTGAGTTTGCCCCGGGTACGGTCTACGGTCTCGTCGCTCCGAACGGGCATGGAAAGACGACGTTGCTGCGTGCGATGGCAGGTTTGCCGGGTCCTCGCGTGGACGGGAGCATCGTTCTGGATGAGGTGCAGGGTACGGGTGCGAGAGAGGTCCGTTCTATGATCTTCTATGCACCTGGTGAGGGGACGCTGCTGTATCCCGGATTGCGTGCGGAAGATCACCTCAAGATGGTTTGCGATATGTGGCCGCATGCTCGCGATATCGAAGAGATAGTGGAACAAACGCAGATAGGCGAGTTCGCGAAGATGAGGATCCGCACTCTGAGCCAGGGCATGAAGCAGCAGCTTACCCTGGCGATTGCGTATGCGACGGGCGCGCGGTACCTTCTATTAGATGAGCCCATGAACGCGCTCGACCCCAGCAGGGTGGACTTGCATTCCGAGATTCTCAGGAAGCTGGCCGATTCTGGTACGTGCATCATCATGTCATCCCACATCTTGGATTCGGTCGATAGGCTGTGCGATGAGATTCTGTTTTTGAAGGATGGGAGGCTCATTAGAAGCATTCCGCAAGATGATGCTGCGCCGAAGTCTCCTGGATCCCATTTCGCAAAGCCTGCCGGACGCGCCGAGGGTGCGCTAAGCACGTATCGGCGACTCTACGAAAAGGGCGGGTAGAAATGCAAGTTAAAAATCTATGTGGCCAATGTGATACCGTTGAACCCGCATATCGATACCGCTCAGCCATTCGCCTCGCCCCCGTCGCACGCATCTTCATTCGGTCTGTCATTATTAATCTAACGATGCTTTGGGAAATGTAGGTGCTTCTAGATGTACTGTCGACTTCTTCTCAAACTAATCCTAAGAGACAGGGCCGTATGGATCTCTACGCTCGTTCTCGCCGCAGCCTTCTCCGTCCCCATTGCGTTCAATTCACCCATCTACGGACCCTTCTTTATGAAGCAGGGCATGCAGGGCTTTGTCGACGCATTCAATACGCGCGCGCCCCAGGCCAGCGGCACAGACCTATCTCCAGAGCAGCAAAATGACGCGGAGCTTGCAAGATACGCGAACGCCGCCCTTGCCGCTCAAACCGACGCCGCCTTTCTCGATTCTGCCGAGAGCTACTACGCGCTCATGGGCGAAGGCTTCCAATCCGGGTCCATCGTGGGAGACCGAGAGACCAATGACGCGGAGCTCGCATATTGCCGTGCCCTGAGCAGCTCCGGCATCACGGATATCCCGGCCTCCGCAAGCGATCTGCCATTCCTTTCCTTCCTGCCTTACGCCATTGCCATGGTGCCGTCTTTCCTTCCCTTCATCCCCTTCCTTCTCTCGTCGATACTCGTGCTCGGCGCCACAAGGCCTGCGACCCTGGCGGCGAAGGCGCCCGTGCCCAAATTCCGGCGCCTTATTCAGATCGTGTTTTCGATAATCGCCGCGGGGACCGCGATGCTCCTCGCCGGCCTCGCACCCGGGGGCATTTACGCCTTGGCCCTAAACGGCTTCGGGCAAATTGGGTACCCGATCGCCTTCTTCCATGACGGCGCGCTTACCACCACGACCGCGGGAAACGTCTTCACGACCATACTTCTCGCGCTGCTTGCGGGCGGAACCTTGATATCCGTTTGCTCCGTCGTCCTATCGACCGCAACGAGGCGCGTCTTCGCGGGCCCCCTTGCCTCCGCGCTGCTTGTCGCGGCCCCGGCATTCCCGTTATTGTCCGATTCGGCACTGGGGCATAATGCCGTGCTCGGGCTCCTGCCGCTGGGCGTGTTCTCGCCTATCGAGGCAACGGGCTACGTGGGATGCTTCCCGACAGAATTCATTGGCTCCGGTTCAGGCAGCGCATCGATGCTTGCCGTGGCCCTGGTATACGTCGCGGTCCTTTTTGCGGTCGGCGCCGTTGCGACACGTTCGCCCAAACAGCCTGGACCCGCGAAAAAGCACCATGGGCTCGAGCTTCTGGACGCGAGCGTGGGATACGGGAGCACGACGATACTTTCAATCGGGTCGCTTTTCCTGAGCCCGGGAACGGCGGCGGGCCTCGTTGCTCCCAACGGCTCGGGGAAAACCACCCTTCTTGAAGCGCTGTCGGGCCAATTTCCCACCCGCATCCGCTCGGGAAGCCTGGCGGCAGACGGAATCTGCCAACGTCGATCAGCCGAATTCGCAGAACTCGTCTACCTGAGCTCTTCGGGCGGCGCGGATCTCTACCCCACGCTATCGGCCATCGAGCACCTCTCTTTCGTTAGGGAGGCGTGGAAATCGGCCGCCGACATCGACTCGCTCTGCGACTCCCTCGGAATCTCCCCATATCTCGACAAGCCGACCCGTAAACTCTCGACAGGAATGAAGCAGCAGGTAAAGCTTGCCATGGCGATAGCGACCGATTGCCCGTACCTCATCCTCGATGAACCGCTGAACGGCCTCGATCCGGGTAAGCGGAAAACCTCCTGCGACGCGATGCGCAGCGAGGTGGCGCGGGGACGCAGCGTGCTCATCTCAAGCCACCTGCTCGACGACCTGGCAGACCTCACCAACTCGTTCTACTTCATCGAGGCCGGCACGCTCGTGGAAAAGATCAAGTCGTCCTCGCAGACGCTCAAGCAGGAATACCTCGATACATACGAGGGAGGTGAATGACATGATAGGCAAGAGCTATGCAAAGATAGCGATTGTTGGCTTTGTACTTTGTCTTGCAATGGTGCTATGTGCATCATTTGCGAGGTATAGGTCCGAGCAGTCGTTCATCGATGGCGCTGAAAATGGGTTTGGCATAGACGGGATGTATGTCAGCGATGGCGCGACCAGGCCGTCTATGGCGATTCTTGCAGGCGAAGACATGGAATGGCAAATCTGTAATGACGATGGCTCTTGTCTGAGTGGTCGTTTGGCCGCAACGAGCGACCCGAATTCGTTCGATCTTCTCGACAATGATGGATCGGATTGCGGTTCAGTTCACCTGTCGTATGCATCACGAGATGGGATGGACGGCATTCTCTATGTCTCCCACGAGATTGGCGATTTCAAGATGCGCAGGACTAACCGAGTGCCGGCTTTTATCGAGGAGTGAGAATTCCCGGCGGCCTGCCGATCAGGCCGCCGGGGTATCGAATCCCGCATTCATCCGTATGCACACGGATGAATGCGGGAAATGCCCGGATGAAGTTGATAATCAAGGAAACAATGCCGTTCTGCCTGGGACGGCTTTGGTCTGGACTTTAACTACAACATCGCAATCGACACTTATCAGCTCGCGCGACGCGCATGGCCAAATCTCGGACGCTGGTGCATGGAGGACCTTCGAGATTTACTGTACATCCAAAACGACGACGCACACCGCGTGCTCGCCGACTGCGAAGACGAGATGGCTGTCTACAATGCGATCAGAAACGGCGTGAAGTCCGGAGAGCTTTCTGTCGAACCGCCGCGCCGTCGCGCGAGCCGACCGGGCAATCCGGGCAATCTGGTCCCGGCTCTCCCGGTCGTATTCCTACGATATCGCCCCTAGATCATCAATGTGTCAGATAAAGAATGAGGCAATGGCTATGATCACGCCTACGGCAGATGCAACGACTGCGCCTTTTTTCCTCTCCTTTAGTCCGACGAACAGGGTTGCCGTAAAGTAAAGGGCGGAAATGCAGGCTATGGCAAGCGAAACGAGTTCCTTGGGCGGTTTCAGCAAAAGGTCGCTAGCAAAGAGTAATGCAAGCAGGGCAAAGCCGATTGTGTTCAAGTATCTCGATTGATTTTGCGACAACATGGCAACTTCCTTTCAGAACATGCAAATGAAAAGTCGGTACGATGTCATTGCGGTTGCAAAAAAGCCGCCGCTAGGACCGGTTGTCACGAGACCGGCGATAACTTCAGCGGTGCCAACAAGCTAGAGATCGCGCAGGCAAGCCTCCTCCTTCGCGTTCAGCTTGACCTTGTGAGGGACGGTGCGGTTATTTGCAGATCCGTGAGAATCGCACCACGCCTTGGAATATGAATCCGTGCAGCGCCCGCGCTCAAAAAAGGTATATATCGTAATTATCGTCGTAATTGTCTCCGACGTAGATCTCGCTGCTCTCGGCGGGAGATCCCTCGTCGGCATAGGCTGCCGCAACGGGCACAAATGGTGTCATGACAAGGGAGTGGCAAAGAGCTGCTGAGATGATGGAGGGCAGGCATTTCTTCATGGCTGGCTCCTTAAACTGGCCTTTGATAGTTACTCGATGTCGCCTCCTTCCGCTTTATATCCGTTGTATTCGGCGTATTTCTTTAATAAGGCAAGAGGTTCTTCCAGTCAAAGGTGAAACCCGTCACAAAGACAACCGATAACGTTGGCGGTAACTGGGGCGGTGCCCCCTCAGCGACGACCGACAAGGTTTTTCTGCTCTCGGCAACCGAAGTATACGGGGATATGCAATCCGACGGCATCCAGTACGAGTGCTACAAATCCAAGGGCGTGACGGGGTCGAACTATTCCGGTGCATCAGGCTATAGCCACTGGACTCGCTCCGTGAGACCGCGCAGCTCCACATCCTTTCGCTATGTTCAAAGCGGCGGTATTTGCTACAGCTACAGCGCGACGGACTCGTTTTATGTTCTCCCCGCTTTCTGCTTCTGATCTCTTTTAGCGCAAAGCCCTCGCAATCCTGCGAGGGCTTTTCTTTTGGCGATTACTCGAACAATTCGAGGTTCATAGCACAGGTAATCGGGTTGAGGAGAAATGGGGTCATACAGCGGCTCTCAGAGCGCCTGCCGCACTCCCCCGCCATTGCCTCTGCGGCGTCCTCGCATAGAGCCCATCCTGCTTGGCGTTTCGTTGCAACAGTCCACTTGTCCACAGATCAAGTGAACTGCTGGAATAAATACAGCGACACACTAGTTCGTTACAGTCGCCATATCTGCGTAAATCGCCGCGATAAATACAGCCTGTACTCGTCTGTATACCAGCTACGCGTATGTAGATTCATGTCGCGTTAATAAATCGGCTTAAGCGCGTGCAAAACGCGCAAGTAACCGCAAAAAGCGATTATCGCGCAGGTAGATTTTTGGCACCCTGTTGATTAATCAAATTTAAGCAATTACTTAAAACAAAAAAGGTCAGGCACTAGGTGCCTGACCTGCAAACTTCTGGTCGGGACGACTGGATTCGAACCAGCGACCCCTTGACCCCCAGTCAAGTGCGCTACCAAGCTGCGCCACGTCCCGAAGCTTTTGTTTGTTGCTCTGCTCTCGCTCGCAACAGGGAGTATATTAACCCGAAACTTTACCCTTGTGCAAGAATTTTTTTACATATTTTGAAGCAAGTCCAAAATTGTATTTGCGAGCTGGGGTTTTGTGAGTACGGGAAGTTCCTGCACGCCCGTTGCGCTCACAACCCACGCCTTGTTGGTATCGGTCCCAAAACCCGAATCGGCGCGCGAGACGTCGTTGGCGATAATGGCATCGCACCCCTTGCGCGCCAATTTGCGTTTCGCGTACTCCACGACGTTATCGGTCTCGGCCGCAAAGCCGATTACGCAGCGATTGCCCTTGCGGCGCGAAAGCTCGGCCAGAATATCGACCGTCTCCACGAGCTCGATTCGATCAAGGCGCTCGTTGAACTTTTTGAGCTTGTGGTCCGCAGGGGCCGCCGGCGTGTAGTCGGCGACTGCGGCGGCACAAATGGCCGCGTCGGCCGCCTGGAAGGCGCTCTGGGCAGCTTGTAGCATCTCTACGGCGGTCTGTACGCGCACGCACTCCACACCGCGCGGGATTTCGAGCAGTGTCGGCCCCCGCACCCGCGTGACCGTAGCGCCGCGTCGTGCGGCCTCCCCCGCCAGGGCGATGCCCATCTTGCCCGACGATCGGTTGCCGATAAAGCGTACCGGATCGATCGGCTCATGCGTGGGACCGGCGGTAATGACAATGCGTTTGCCCGCGAGATCTTGCGGCGCGGGGTCAAGCAACGCGCAGATGGCCTCGACAATCTCATCTGGCTCGCTCATGCGTCCCGAATCGATGTCGCCGCAGGCAAGGTATCCGCTGCCCGGGCCAACCACGTGTACGCCGCGTTCGCGCAGCGTGGCCATATTGGCCTGGGTGGCCGGAGCCTTCCACATGCCGTTATTCATGGCCGGGGCGATCACAATAGGGCGTGGCGTGGCGAGCAGCGTGGTGGAGATGAGGTCGTCGGCGATGCCGTTGGCCATCTTGGCGATGATATTGGCCGTCGCGGGCGCCACGACCACCAGATCGGGCTCCTGCGCCAGCGAGATATGGTGGATGGGGTCGGAGGGGTCGTCGAACAGGCCCACAGCGACCGGTTCGCCCGTAAGCGCACGGAAGGTGAGCGGCCCCACGAACTCCGTGGCATGTTCGCTCATGACGACCTTAACGCGGGCGCCTCGCTTTTGCAGCAGGCGCACGATATTGCACGACTTATAGGCGGCGATCCCGCCGGTAATGCCCAGCAGGATCGTTTTTCCCTCAAGTTGCATTGAATTGTTGGGTGCCGCCGTCATCGTTAGGCTTCCTTGCTGGGGAGCACGAGCAGGCGGTGGCAGTACGGGCAGTGCGTAATCTCACTGCCGTCGTGGTTGAGGTCGCTCATGGACGACGCCTGCAGCGCAGTGTGGCAGACCGTGGGGATGTTGCCCTTGATGGTCTCGACGGCCAGGCCGCGGAACTGCTTGAGCAGGCGCTCGTAGTCGGTGAGCACGTCGGTCGGCAGTGTGGCGGCAAGCGCGGTGCGCTCCTTGATGGCGGCATCAATCTGTGCCTGGAGGTCGGCGGCCTTGGCGCGGGCAGCCTTGGTATCGGCCTTCACGCCCTCCTCAAACTTGGCGATGATTGCCTGTGCGCGGGCCTCGCGGTCGAGCGCCTCCTTATGGGCGATAACGACATCCTTGCGGGTGTGCTCAATCTTGTCCAGACGCTTGGCCAGGGTGGCGAGTTCATTCTCCAGGTCCTGAACCTCGCGGTAGTCGGAGCCGTCGACGTGGCGCTTCTTGGCAGCCTCGATGGCGTTGTTGGTCTGAATCTCGGTGGTGTTGAGATCGTCGAGCTCAATGTCCAGATCCTTGCGCTGGGCGTAGAGCTTGGTCATCTCGGACTTGAGCTTCACATAGGTCTTGCGCTTGGAAGCGAGCTCCTTGAGCTCCGGCATATTGGCAAGTTCGCTCTTGTTGCGGGCGAGCTCCAAATCGATCTGTTGCAGCTTGAGTAGCGTAGCGCCGGCGCTCATAAGTTCTCTCCTTTTGTCACAGTCCACCATTGGCAAGGGTTCAGTATTTTAATCGCATGACGGGGGTCGACCCCGGCGTCAACTGCAGAGTTCATCAATATATCAACGAACGGCTCCTCGGAGCGGTCGTGGCCGAGCAAGATCACCGGCAGCCCGCGCAAGGTAAGGTCTTGCGCCACGTGGTAGCCTGCCTCGCCCGTCACGACAACATCTGCGCTTGCGGCGATGGCGAGCTCACCAAAGTCGCCCAGGGAGCCGCCCAAAATGGCGACGGTGCGGCACGGGCGATCAGCTTTGCCCCACACACGCGGGTCGCTGCCAAAGGCCGTGGCAGCACGGGTGGCAAGATCGCGCAGCGTGCACGGGTCGTTGAGCGTTGCAAGTGCGCCCAGGCCGGTGGCTTCGGGGTCGTCCACGTGCTCCAGTGAGCTCACGGGTGCGGCACCCAGCAGCTTGCTCAGGCAGACACGGGCTTCGTGCGAGCGGTCCAGGTTGGTGTGGAGCGAGATAATGCTCACGCCGCAACGCGCTGCCTCGTAGAGCGCCGCACTGCATTGGGGGCGTGCAGCATCCGCCGGACAAAAGGCCTCGGGCGCCTTGATGTATATGGGATGATGCGTCAGCAGCACGTTGGCGCCGGCCCCGAGAGCACGGTGCACGTTGGCCTCGGTCGCGTCGAGTGCGCAGGCAACACCGGTGATCTCAGCAGCGGGATCTCCCACTGATAGCCCAACGTGATCCCAGCCCTCGGTGTCCGCCTTGGGGTAGCGCGCCAGCAGTGCACGCTCGAGCTCGGCGACGATCATGCGGCGCCTACGATCGAGAGCAGCGTCTGGGCAAAGTCGTCCAGATCGTCTGGATTCACGCGGTCATCGAAGGAGATGCGCAGTGCACCCAGGGCCTGTTCGCGGCCAATACCCATGGCGCTGAGCACATGGCTCGGATCCATGCTGCCGCTCGAGCAGGCAGAACCGGCCGATACCTCAAAGCCGGCGGCGTCGAGCTTAATGATGAGCTCCTCGGAGTCCATGCCATCAATGTAGATCGATACCATGCCGGGCAGACGGTCGACCTGCTCGTAGTCGCCCATGGTGGCGTGAATGCGCGGATGGGCCGTAAGCATGGCGTAGAGCTTATCGGAAAGGGCTTGCAGCTTCGCGCGCTCCTGAGCCACATGGGGCGCCAGCGTGCGGGCGGCAGCGGCAAAAGCCAGCTGTGTACGCAGGTCCTGCGTGCCGGCGCGACGTCCGGCTTCCTGTCCGCCGCCAAAGATGCGGGGGCGCAGCGGCGTGCGGGTCTTAACGTAAAGCGCGCCGGATGCCACGGGACCGCCAATTTTGTGGGCGGCGACGGACATGGCATCTACGCCCAGCTCGGCGGCATCGAGCGGAATGTGCAGATAGCCCTGGATGGCATCGGTGTGGAACAGGGCGCCGGCAGCATGTGCAGCGGCGGCCAGCTCGCGGATGGGCTGCACCACGCCGGTCTCGTTGTTGGCAACCATGATGCTCACGAGCGCCACGTCGTCGCGTAGCAGCTCGACAAGGGCGGCAGGCTCAATGTAGCCCGCACGGCAGGGCTGTACCAGGTCGACGGAAAAGCCGGCGGCACGCAGCAGCGGCAGGTTGTCCAGAATCGAATCGTGCTCAATCGCCGACACGATCACGCGGTCGCGCTTGCGATCGCGCTGACGAGCGCCCTCGGCAAGACCGAGCAGCGCCAGCTGGTTTGCCTCGGTGCCGCCGTTGGTCAAGATGATCTCGGACGGACGGACGCGCGCGCCAAAGCTGCGGGCAATCTCGCGACGGGCAACTTCCAGGCGTGCGGCGGCCTTGCGTCCAAGCGAGTGCAGCGAGTTGGGGTTGACGCCGGCAAGCTCGCTGTCGTCATATTCGCGCTGCGCAAGGAGCGCCTCGGCGCGCATGGGCGTCGAGGCGGCATAGTCAAGATTCACGGGTATGCGGTTTTGACCTGCGGTCATAAGGTTTTATGCCTCCTGTGCGGCCTCGTTGCCCAGCTTCTGCAGCAGCGCAACCTCGGCAGCGGGATCTTCGGACTTAAATACGGCGGAACCGGCGACGAGCACGTTGGCGCCAGCCTTGACGACCTCGGCGATGTTTTTGGAAGAGATACCGCCATCGACCTCGATGAGTGGCGAAACGCCGCGACGCTCGCACATGGCCTTGAGCTCGTGCAGTTTGGCAATGGTACCGGGGATAAAGCTCTGGCCGCCAAAGCCAGGGTTCACGCTCATGAGCAGCACCATATCGACAACGTCGATGATGCTCTCGAGCACGCAGACGGGGGTGGCGGGGTTGAGCACCACACCGGCCTTGACGCCGCGCTGCTGCAGATGGGTGAGCGTGCGGTGCAGATGCGTGGAAGCCTCGTAGTGCACGGTGATCATGTCGGCACCGGCGTCGGCGTACCAATCGACCGTCTCGTCGGGGTTCGACACCATCAGGTGCGCATCGACTGGAACATCGGTGGAGCGCTTGACGGCCTTGAGGATGTCAACGCCAAAGGTAAGGTTGCCGGTAAAGTGACCGTCCATGACGTCGAAGTGCACGTAGTCGGCGCCGGCAATCTTGTCGAGCTCGCCCTTCAGGTTGGCCATGTCGGCCGAAAGGACAGACGGAGCGATTTTGATGGAACCCATGGTAGTAGCCTTTCTGCGCTAGTCGGCGAGTCCGTAGAACTCTTGAGAGGGGACGCGATCGGTGAGAATTTCGAGCGCCCTATCCAAAGTAACACCGTTGTAGAGCGTTTGCTCCACGGCAAAGGTGAGCGGAATGTCTACGCCCAGTGAACGGGCGAGCTCGCTGACGCTGCGGGCCGCGACGGCACCCTCGACCACCATATGCGTGCGCTCCTGATACTCGTCGAGCGACACGCCGTGGGCAAACTCGAAGCCAAAGGTGCGGTTGCGCGAATGCTCCGAGGTGCAGGTGGCGATGAGGTCGCCCATGCGGGCGAGTCCCATGCACGTTATGGCCTGCCCGCCACGGGCGTGCACGAGGCGGCTGATCTCTGCCAGGCCGCGCGTCATGATAAGGGCGAGCGTATTGTCGCCCGCACCGGTACCGGCGGAGATGCCACACACGATGGCGATGACGTTTTTCATGGCGCCGCATACCTCGACGCCGGTCATATCCTGCGACAGGTAGATGCGGAAGGCCGTGGACAGGAGCAGGTCCTTAAAGGTCTCCCCTACCTGCGCGTCTTTGCTGGCGATGACGGCGGCAGAAAGTCCGCCGCGGCAGATCTCCTCGGCATGGTTGGGGCCGGAGAGCGCCGCCACGCGCGCTTCGTTGCCGATCTCGCTGGCAATGACCTCGCTCATGAGCAGGCCGGACTCGGGCTCAATACCCTTGGTGAGGCAGAGCACCGGGGTGTCGGCGGCGATGAAGGGCGCCGCCTGATGGCATACGTTGCGCAGGTGCGTGGAGGGCACGGCAAAGATGACGGCCTCGGCGCCGTCGAGCGCCTGCGCCAGGTCCGTCGTGGCGACAACGTTGCCGGGTAGCTCGTAGTCCACCAGATACCGGGGATTGCGGTGCTCGGCATTGATGCCAGCGGCCGTCTGCTTGCTATGGGCCCACATGGTCACGTGCTCAGCTCGCGCGGCGGCAAGGCCTGCGACGGCGGTTCCCCAGGAGCCGGAGCCAATCAGCGCAACATTCATGACTCTCTCCTACTTATCGTCGGGCTCGGTGACGCGCTTGGTAAACGAGAGCTTGGACTCCTTACCCGTCATGAGCTTTTTGATGTTCGCACGATGGGCCCACACCACGGTGATGCCGATCAGCGCCATGCAAAATTTGAGACCCAGGCTGCTGTACGGAAAGACCGCGCAGACGGCGATGGGAAGACCGATGGCCGCGGCAAGCGAGCCCACCGACACAAACTTGGTGATGGCGACGGCCACGATAAACATGCCCAGCAGCGACAGGCCAATGGGCCAGTACCAGGCAAGAATCACGCCTAGGCCCACGGCGATACCCTTACCGCCGTGGAAGTTAAGGTAGGGAGAAAAGATGTGGCCCCATACCGCTGCCAGGCAGATAACACCGAGCATCCAGTCGCCGGGGGCACCGGGAGCCATGATGCTCGGCGGAAAGCCATAGCCCACACTCGCGATGAGCGGACGGGCGATAAGGACGCAGATGGCGCCCTTAAGGCAGTCGAGCAGCAGCGTGAGCGCGGCAACCTTGGGGCCGGCCACGCGCAGCGCGTTGGTGGTGCCGATGTTGCCGGAACCCGCCTTGCGAATGTCCGTGTGGTTGAACACGCGGCCCAAGATCAGGCCAAACGGAATCGCTCCGATAAAGAACGAGACCACGGCGCAGATGGCGGTCAGCAGAATCGGATTATGCATCCTTTTGCTCCTTCTTCCTAAAGAAGAGTCGAATGGGCGTGCCGGCAAAGTTGAAGGTCGAGCGCATGCGGTTCTCCACGTAGCGCTGGTAGGTGTCGTTGACCAGATCACTATGGTTGACGAAGAACGTGAACGTCGGCGGGTTGACGCCCGTCTGGGTCACGTAGTGCATGCGCAGGCGGCGCTTGCCGTCCACCACGGTATGACCAAACTCGCGCAGGTCGGTGAGGAACGTGTTGAGGCGCGAGGTGCTGATCTTTTGCGAGCGCGTCTTTTCGGCGGCGTCTACCATTGCCCAGATCTTCTCGACGCTGCGGCCGGTCAGGGCAGAGATGCGCAGGTACTGGGCCCAGGGAGCCATGACGCCCAGACGGCGGTCGATGGTCTCCATGCAGGCCTCGCGCTTACGGTCGTCGTCGAGCAGATCCCATTTGTTGAGCAGCACAACGATGGCGCAGCCGCGCTCGATGGCAAGACCCATGACCTTCTGGTCCTGCTCGGTAACGCCCACGGAGGCGTCGACGACGAGCAGCGCCACGTCGGCACGGTCGATGGCGCGCAGGCCGCGGACCATGGAGTAGTACTCGATGTTCTCGTACACGGTGCTCTTTTTGCGAATGCCCGCGGTGTCGACCATGCGGTAGTGCTTGCCGTTACGCTCGACGACAGTGTCGATGGCGTCGCGCGTCGTGCCGGCAATGTTGGACACGATAGAACGGTCGGCGCCCAGGATGCGGTTGAACAGCGACGACTTGCCGGCGTTGGGGCGGCCGATGATGGCCACGTTCAGCGCGTCGGGGAACTCATCGGCGACCTCGTCTTCTTCCTCGGGAAGCAGGGCCACGATATCGTCGAGCACGTCGCCCGCCCCATGGCCATGCAGGGCCGAGAGCGGCGTGGGCTCACCGATGCCGAGCGAATAGAACTCCCAGATGCTGTCGTTCTCGCGATCGGGGTTGTCGAGCTTGTTCACCAGCAGAAAGACCGGCTTGTCGCAGCGCTTGAGCATGCGGGCGACCGACTCGTCCTCCTCGGTGACGCCGGTGCGGCCGTCGACCACAAACAGGATGACGGCGGCCTCCTCGGCGGCGGCGAGTGCCTGGTCGCGGATGGACGTGGCAAAGACGTCGTCGCTCTTGAGCGGCTCGATACCGCCCGTGTCGACGATGGTGAACTCGCGGCCGTTCCAATCGGCCGTGTGATACGAGCGGTCGCGCGTGACGCCGCGGGACTCGTGGACGATGGCGTCCGAGGTCTGGGCCAGGCGGTTAACGAGCGTGGACTTGCCCACGTTGGGGCGTCCGACGACGGCGACGATAGGTTTCATCTGCTCTCCTTTAATGGGTAGGGTCAGCGGAAGTGTTAGAGTCTGCGGGCACAATGCCAAGGATGTGTTCCAGGGTATCGAGCAGCTCATGCGGCATGGTCGACACCACATGAACCTCGGCGCCGCGACTGGTAAGGCTTGCGAGTAAATCGTCACGATGATACTCGTCAAGCGTCATGCCGTCAGCGTTGAACATGAGCTTAGGCACAAAGAGCATAACCCCCGACAGGTCTTGGGGCAGCTGCTCCAAGATGTCACACGCGACGATGAGGCCGGTCACGTCCACATTGCCGCCAAAGTAGCGGTTCTTGATGGCTGTGACGGTGCCGGCGAGACCATACGGCGACTCCACAAAGCGCGCCACGGTGTCGCGTGCGCTGGCGCCTGAGAGACATAGAAGCCGCTGGTTGCGGGCGGCGACGGCCTCGCGGACGCGGGCCAGACGCTCGGCGTCGGTAGTCAGCACGTCGTCGGTCTCGTCCAGATACGAGCGGATCATGCCGATGCCGTCGTAGTACTGCGGGTAACCGTCGTAAAAGTCTGCCTCGGGAGGATCGATGCCGGCGTCCAGATAGAACTCGTCGCTCATCTGGAAGGTGTGGCGGCCAAAGCGTTCGTAGGCACGATCCTGGTA
Source organism: uncultured Collinsella sp. (assembly GCA_937926755.1). Taxonomy (GTDB): domain Bacteria; phylum Actinomycetota; class Coriobacteriia; order Coriobacteriales; family Coriobacteriaceae; genus Collinsella. Next base: position 3,267 of record CALBBA010000029.1, on the reverse strand, counting down.
GGGACGGATCATGGCAATGGTCTCGCGTGCTAGCTCGGGCTTGTCGCTGTAGGACCAGCTAAAACGGTTCTGATGCTTGGTAAAACCGAGCGGCACAATGCCCAGGCTTGTGATTTGCTCGTGCTCCTCGCAAAAGCGCAGGGTCTTTTCCAGCTCCTCGCCGTCGTTCATGCCGGGGCACAACACGATCTGCGCGTGAATCTCGATGCCGGCGGCCATGATGGCCTCGAGCACATCCATGCCGCGCTGGGCGTTGCGGCCCATCATGCGTCGGCGGACATCGGGGCTCACGGCGTGGACCGACACGTTCATGGGGCTCATGTTGCGTTGGATGACGTTTTGCACGTCCTCGTCGGTAAGGTTCGTGAGCGTGACAAAGTTGCCCTGCAAAAAGCTCAGGCGGTAGTCGTCGTCGCGAATGTAGAGCGTGGAGCGGCCGCCCTTGGGCAGCATCGTCATAAAACAGAACACGCAGGCGTTTACACAGGTGCGCATGCCGTCGAAGATGGGGCCATCGAACTCAAGGCCCCAGTCCTCTCCCGGGAAGCGGTCGAGCTCGACGGGGGTGACGCTGTTGTCGCGCGGGTCGAAAACCTCGAGGTCGACGGTGTCGTCGTCTGCCTCCCAGAGCCACACGATCATGTCGGTGAGCTGCTCGCCGTTGACCGTGAGCACGCGCATGCCCGGCTCGATACCCACATCCCATGCGGGCGATTCGGGACGCACGTTCTTTACGAGCGCGCCCTCACCCGGCTCGGGGTCGCGGCTGCGCCCGTAATCGGCCACCTCGGCGGCGTATGCGGGTACGGTCTGGTCCATGGTTAGCGGTAAAGCTCCTTGATGCGCTCGACGGCGCGCTCGATGTGTTCTTGCGGGGTGGAGGCTCCGGCGGTGATGCCGATGTGGTGAGCGTCGGTAAACCACGCGCCCTGGAGCTCGGAAGCTTCCTCGATGTGATGCGTGTGCTCGCAGGCGTCTACGCAAATTTGAGCCAGGCGGCGGGTGTTGCCCGAGTTCTTGCCGCCCACGACGACCATGCAGTCGCAGCGGTTGGCAAGTGTGGCTGCTGCCTGTTGACGCTCACTCGTGGCGGCGCAGATCGTGTTGATCACGCGCAGCTCCTGCACGCGCGGGGTGATAGCCGCCACGACCTCGGCGAGGTTCTGCGCGGTCTGGGTGGTCTGCACGACGAGGCCTACCTTGCCCTTGAGCGACAAGGCGTTGGCGTCGGCGGCACAGCTCACGACCTGCGCATCGTCGCCTGCGTGGCCTAGAATGCCCTCGACCTCGGGGTGCCCCGGCTCGCCCACGACGATCACACGGTAGCCCTCGCGCACCAGGCGCTCGGCCGCCACATGGACCTTCTTCACGTAGGGGCAGGTGGCATCGACCACGTTGAGGCCGCGCTTGCGGGCAGCATCGATCACCTGCGGCACTACGCCGTGTGCGCGGATGATCACGGTACCCGATGCTGCGTCGTCCAGGGTCTCGGCCAGGCCAACGCCTGCCTCAGCAAGCTCGCGCACCACGATGGGGTTATGGATGAGCGGACCCAAGGTATGGACCTGAGTGCTCTCCCCTGCCTGCGGCGCGGCGGCCAGCGCCATGTCGAGCGCGCGCTGTACGCCGTAGCAAGTGCCGGCGTGGGCTGCAATCTCGATGGTAGTCGCTGTTGCCTGGTCGGACGCGGTCGCGGCAGTGTTCGTAACGTTCTCGCTCATGGCTAGAACCTGCCCGGATGCTCGGCGCACAGCTCGTCTCGCATAGCGTAGACGCGGTTCATGGCCTCGGACTCAAACCATTCCAGGCGCTCCGTGCGCTTAAGCCCAGCCGGTGCGTCGGAAAGCGAGACGGCCTTGCCGGCGCGGATCCAGCACTTCTTGGGACGCATGAGCTTTTTGCCTGCGGGCGTGATGTCGGACCAGCCGCAGATGGCGAGCGGGTTGACGGGCGCCTTGCCCATCTGGGCGATGAGCGCAAAGCCGCCGTGGACCTCGGGCTTGATCTCGCGCGAGCGGATGCGTGTGCCCTCGGGGAAGATCAGGACGTCCTCGCCGCGCTGCAGCGCATGCTGGGCGGCGCGCAGGCACTTCATATCGGCAGTTCCACGCTCGACGGGGATGCCGCCAACGCGGCTAAAGGCCCAGCGCACAATCTTGCTCTTGGCGAACTCGGACTTAAAGATGGGACGAATGCGGCGGCCCCCAAAGAACAGCGCCGTCTCCACGGCCAAGAGCTCGGCCATCGAGGTGTGGTTGCAGATGACCACGCTGCCGCGGCCTTCCTGGCGCTCAAACAGAAGATCGGCGTCCTCGACCTTCCAGCGCCACATGAGCTTGGAGAAGGCCCAAAGGATGGCCATGACTACGACGACGGTGCCGCGGATGAGCGCTGGAAACTCGGCGTAGGGGGCGTTGTAATAGTCCTCGGGCGTCTGCTGAAACAGGCGCATGGGCTACCTCCTTTGGTTGATAAGGTCCTCGATTATCGAGACGACCTCGTCGATGGTGTGGGCGGTGGAGTCGACGTGCACGGCGTCCTCGGCGGGCACGAGCGGGGCGACCTCGCGGCTGCTGTCAAGCTTGTCGCGCTGCTTAAGGGCGTCGAGGGTCTCGTCGACCTCGGCTTCGAGCTGCTCGGACGTGAGCGGCTGTGCATCGTTTTGGTGACGCTGCAGCACGCGGCGGCGGGCGCGCTCGCGCGGGTCGGCGGTCAGGAAGACCTTGACCTGCGCGTTAGGGAACACGACGGTTCCAATGTCGCGACCCTCGGCGACGATATCGCGGTCCTCGGCGGCGCGGCGCTGGTGGATGAGCATGGCGGCGCGCACGCCCGGGTAGGCCGAGACCTTGGACACGTTGGCGTCGACCTGCGGGGTGCGGATGGCGGCCGAAGCGTCCTGGCCGTCAATGGTCAGGCGCGTGTCCTCGCCGGTGCCGTTGGTAAAGCGGATCTCGATCTGCTCGGCGAGGGCGTCGATGGCCGCCTCGTCGTCCAGGTCGATGCCGCGGTCGAGCGCGGCGAAGGCGAATGGACCGCAGTGAAGATTCCGCACTACGGAGCGCCGCTGGGCCGTGCGGTGACCTACTACCGCAAGGTGGTCGACCTTTCGCCCGCGATGTTCCGCGCGGGGGCGCTGTTCATCTGTTTCAAAGGGGTGGATTACAAGGCCGAAGTCTACGTGAACGGCACGCTGGCCGGTACGCATACCGGCTTCTTCGCGCCGTTCGAGTTCAACATCGCGAAACTGGCCCGCCCGGGCAAAAA
>CALBBA010000028.1 GCA_937926755.1 uncultured Collinsella sp. | reverse complement strand
TGCGAATGCATGCCGGCTCCTACCTTTTTGCGCCCGGGCTCGGTCTTGCCTTTAGCCTCATCTTTTTTGTTAGTTTTCGAGCACTCATCTTGGTCTATGACCTTAAGACGCCGGGCCGCGAGAATCATGCCTCCAATCGCGCGGCAATCGATCGTTTAACGGGAAGCGGCTTTGTCAAAGAACAATCTCCCAATGGCGAGGTCAGTATTCAATCCGATCAAGATCACGTCCTCGCTGAGCGGGTAATTCAGCTTTTAGGTGGCGTTGGCAATATCGTGGGCGCAACCAACTGCGCCACGCGCCTGCGCGTCGAGGTCGCAGACCCTTCCATCGTTGCAGATAATGCGTCGTTTGTCGCGGTGGGCGCCAAGGGCCTCATCATTACGGGCAAGACCGCCCAGGTGATTATCGGCATCTCCGTTCCCCGCGTTAAAGAGCATTTTGACCAGATCATGGGCCTCGAGCCGGGATTTGTGCCCACCACCTCGGCCTCCCCTGCCGCCAGCGCAGCCCATAAGCGCGGCGATATCTGCTTCTTCGATATCGACGGAACACTCGCCTGGCAAGACCCTCGAGTAGCACAAGAGCTTCCCGAGAGCGAGCGAGACCTCTCCCCCTATCCCAATGAAGCGGTCTCGCAAGCCATCCGTGATTTTGTCGCCAAGGGCAATATGGCGTTTATCTGCACAGGGCGCACGCTGAGCTGCATCCATCCAAAGCTGCTCGAGCTGCCCTGGACCGGCATCGTCTGCCTCGCGGGTGGCTATGTCGAACTTGAGGGACACGTGATTCGCGATTTGGCGATGACGCCCGGCATGCTGCAGCGCCTTGCTCCCATTCTTGAGCAATCGGACGAAGTGATTCGTTTTGAGGGACTCAATGGCGTCGTTCGCATGAGTGCCGATGCGCCCGACGCCCCGGGATACGCCCGCACCGTGGGCGATGCAATTACGCAGCTGCAACATTACAGTGTCTACAAGATCTTGATGTCTACATCGCTCGCCAACCACATCGCTCAAGATAAGGCACTTGAGCCGCTGCTGTGCTTTAACGAGCTCGAACTCGAGGTAACCGAAATCTCGCCCCGCGAATGCACGAAGCGCGGGGGTATCCAGTCTGTACTCGACGCCCTCGATCCCCACCACGGAACCGTATACGGCATCGGCGACGCCAGCAATGACGTCTCGCTGATGAACGCCGTCGATGTCGGTATCGCCATGGGCAATGCGCCAGACTATCTCAAAAAGCGCGCCGACTACATCACCGACTCGGTCGACAAAGATGGCGTCGTCAAGGCGCTCGAGCACTTTAGGCTTATATAAGCAGCCGGCACGCGCACGCGTCCCGTTTCTCCAAATCGCCAAAACAGACGCGCCGGCAACTCCAATGTGGCAATATGGTATCTGCACACCGCAACGATGTAACCCAAGAAAGAATGCGAGAACCCGTGTCCAGTCCGTTTACTAGCTTTTTAGCCCAGCACTTTGACCAGATTAACGACTATCTGGCCACGTTCTTTGACGGACAGGCGACTTCCGCCGATATCGAGCGCTACCTGTATACCCCGCTCTCGGCATTTACGGCAAACGCTGGCAAGCGCCACCGCCCGCTCATCTGCATGCTCGCCGCCACTGCGGTAGGCGGCAGCTTTGAGAGCGCCCGCAGCGCAGCGGCGGCCATCGAGCACTTTCAGTCGGGCGCACTCATCCACGACGACATCGCCGACAACGGGCAGATTCGTCGCGGCAAGCCCTGCATGCACCTTACCGAGGGCACCGGTCTTGCCATCAACTGCGGTGACCTGGCGCTCACCATGGTCACCAAGACGGTTCTCGACGACCCCACACTCAACGCAGACGTGAAGCTTCGCGTGCTCCACGAGCTTACCGAGATGATCGTCCGTACCATCGAGGGCCAGGCGCTCGACCTGGGCTGGGTCCGCGACGGGCGCTTTGACATTTCGGTCGACGATTATCTGGACATGGCGACGCATAAGACCGCGTACTACAGCGGAGCGACGCCGCTTGCCACCGGAGCCATCATTGGCGGAGGCAGCGAGGAGCAAATTGAGGCGCTGCGCGCCTTTGGCCTGCACACGGGCCTTGCCTTCCAAATTCAAGACGACCTGCTCAACTTGATCGGCACCAAGGAGGCCGCCAACAAGGACTTCCGCACCGACATCACCGAGGGCAAGCGCACGCTCGTTGCCGTGCACGCCCTGTCCGATGAGCGCTATCACGACGAGATTGAAGCGATCCTTTCCTCGGGCACCGAGGACCCTGCGCAGCTCGCACGCGCCGTGGAGATCTTCCAGGAGACCGGCTCCATCGATTACGCCCACACCTATGCGCTCGACCTGACCGCTAAGGCCAAGGCCGCTATCGAAGGCGTCGAGCTCGACCCGCATGCGCGCGAGCTCTTCCTCTCAATGGCAGATTTCTTTGTGGAGCGTCTTAACTAGCGGGGGTCATAAAACCTGTGGGCAGCGAGTTTGGGTACAAGTTGCTACACTATTGAGTGCATGTTTATAAATTGTCTCGCGTTGTCTATCCGACACACGCTCAAAATAGTACGAATGGTACGCCGAAAGGGGTTCGTTCATGGAACCTATTACCACGGGCATGCAGGGAGCAGCCGTCGAGGATGTTCAGTCCCGCCTTCTGCAGCTCGGCTATACAATCGATGACGCCGAGGTTGTCGACAAGCGCTTTGGCACCACCACCGAGCAGGCCGTCAGCACCTTCAGGCTCGACAGCGGCCTTGCTGCCGGTCATGCCGTCGATATCCCCTGTTGGAGCGCCCTGGTCGACGCCTCGTATAAGCTGGGCGACCGCACTCTGTATCTGCGCATGCCCAATTTCCATGGCGCCGATGTGCAGGCCCTGCAGCGTGCTCTCAACGTTTTGGGCTTTGCCTGTGGCGAAGACGACGGCTACTTTGGTCCGCATACCGAGGCCGCCCTGCAGCAGTTCCAGGAAAATGTCGGCCTATTTGCCGACGGCATGGCCTTCCAGGACACCTACGCCTACATCAACCGCCTGCACCATGTGTGGGAGGGCAAGCCCTCGGTCACCGAAGCCGAGTCCCGCATCGGTTTTGCTCGCGCCGCCAACGTGCTCGAGCGCTTCCAGATCGCCGTTATCGGTGAGGACCCCATCGCACGCAGCGTTGCTTCGCGCATGTGGAACATCGCCACGGCAACGACCGACAACAGCGGCATGATGCTCTGCGACTCCGAGGTCCCAACCGACGTTGACCTGGTGCTCGAGATCGCAAGCGACGAGCTGCCTGCCGACGCCGCGCCACGCGCCACGATTGCCCTCGCCGAGTGCCACAACCTGGCCCAGCGCATCCGCACCGCCAATGTCGCCACGCAACAGAAGCCGGCTCGCATTCGCATTGAGCTCACGGGCATGACGCGCTACAACGGCACCTTCACGGCCAGCGACGCGCAGACGCTCGCCGTACGCCTACTCGACGGCGTTTGCGATGCCCTCGCAGATTAGGTAAACTAGACGAGTTACTTTTGGGCAACACCACACATTGGGACGTAGTTCAACGGTAGAACTCCGGTTTTTGGTGCCGGCTGTTGGGGGTTCGAATCCCTCCGTCCCAGCCATTAAAACTGAGCGCCCTGAGCCCATAACGGCCCAGGGCGCTTTCTTGTGGGCAAGCGGAGGAATTCGAACCCGCAAGGGTGCGGAGCTGAGGAAACGCGAAGCGTTTTCCAGCGCAGCACGCAAGGAGCGAAGCGACGCAGCGGGGCGCGGCCGCCGACCAGGCGGACGCGGAATCCCTCCGTCCCACACCAGCCAAGAGCCCCTCACGTCAAGCAAATCGAGCCAACGCCGCCAAGCGGAGGAATCCGAACCCGCAAGGATGCGGAGCGACGCAGCGGCGCGCGGCCACCGCAGGCAGACGCGGTGTCGGCACTTTAGGGACGTTCCTAAAGTGCCGGCTCGGGACTATTTTCGAGGACCCTCCGAAGGACTGTGGCCAAAAAACGGTACCGTCAAGATTCTTTCGCAAATTGATCGAGGCGGCCTCGGCCCCGCCTTGCTCTAGCCCTCCGCCTTCTTGCTCAGCTCGTCCATCTCCTCCAGCTTCGACATGTCCAGGTACCTCCTCTTGCCCCATTCGTGCTCCACGATGTACTTCAGCCTCGCCGTCACCAGCATCAGGGCCGAGTTGCCGTCCGGGAAGGTCCCTACGACTCTCGTCCTCCGCCTGATCTCGCGGTTGATGCGCTCGATACCGTTATTGGTCCGGATTCTGCGCCAGTGCTCCGGCGGGAAGTCCGTGTAGGCGAGAGTCTCGGAGAAGCCGTCGCGCACCGTCCTCGCGGCCGCGCCGAGCCTCATCCCGTCCAGCTCGTCCGCCACCTCCGCCGCCTTCCTCGAGCACGCCTCGCGCGATTCCTGCGCGTGAATCGCCTTCAGCAAGCGCGCCACGGCCTTCCTCCTGGTCACGGGCACCCTTCCCAACACGTTTCGGTAGAAGTGGACCGTGCAGCGCTGGTAGCGTGCCCCGGGGAACACCTCCTCGAGCGCACCGAGCATCCCCGCGCACTTGTCGCCGGTGACGAGCCGCACGCCGGAGAGCCCGCGCCCCCTGAGCCACGAGAAGAACTCGCGCCACGAGTCCGCCGACTCGGTGTAGCCCTCCGCGCAGCCGATGACCTCCCGGTCGCCGGTGGAGTTGACGCCGATGGCCACCAGAACGGCCACGTTCTCGTAGGACCCTCCCCAGCTGCGCTTGAGGTAGATGCCGTCGACGAAAACGTAAGGGTAATCGCCCTCGAGCGGCCTCTGGCGCCAGGCCTCGATGGACGCGAACGCCTTCTCGTTGAGGTTGGAGACGGTGCCGGAGGACACGGGCGCTCCCCAGAGGAGTTCGGAGACGTCCTCGATTCTCCTGGTCGAGACGCCCGCGAGGTACATCTCGACGATGGCCTCCTCGACCGAAGTCTCGCGCCTGCGGTAGCGCTCGATAACGGCCGTCTGGAAGGTCGCGCCGCGCAGCTTCGGCACGTTGAGCTCGACCTCTCCTGCCCCGGTGACGAGCTTTCTCGCGTAGTGGCCGCTGCGGTATGCCTCCCGGCCTGCCGTCCTCTCGTAGCGCCCGGCCCCTACGAGCTCGGACGCCTCCTCGTCGAGCAGCGCGTTGAGCGTCTCCTCGACGGTCTTCCTCACCAGATTCTTTATGTCCTTGCGCAGCGACTCCTCGTCGACTGTTACGATGTTCGCAGACACGGCCCGTGCCCCTTTCGTCGTTGATTTGTTGTTTAGCCGCTAGAAATCATATGACGGGGCGCGGGCCGTGTTCCGCTATGCGGTTGTCAATTTGCGAAAGAAATTATGCGTCACCTTTTAGGGGTTCTGGGGGCTCCTTTTAATCCAGCAAGAATAGATGAGTTCGAGATACTATCCGATGAGGGAAAAGTTAGTCTTTTTCGCTCGGCTGTTAAAAACTTGCGCTTATTTGTTGGAGGATTTGTTGCCCCAGTTCATCAGAATAGCTGCCGAAATTGTTGTCGCATTTTGTGCCTAACGGACAATCCTAGCGATTCGAATATGTGGAATGTATATTCCGAAAGCCAAGCGGGTTTCGTTCTTGCTTACGACAGAGAAGCTATTCGCAATTGCAACATAGCTAACGGAATGCGCACTGAATTATTACCAATTTTATATGATGACGAACCATTTAATTGCGACCCTCAAATTGCTTGGACTGCTGCTAGGATGCTTGGTCTTAATGTGAGCAGTGATGACATGCTTAGTGATCTACGGGCAATTTACAGAAAGGGCAGTGTGTTTGAGCGGGAGAACGAATATCGTGCCCGTCTTGTACCAGAGCCAGATGAGCTTGAGATGAATTATGTACAACGCCCATGCAAGCCGTTGCGAGTTATTCTTGGGAGCAGGATGACTCAAGAGGATAAAGAGCTTTGCATTTGCGCGGCGAATAAACTGGATATTCCTGTAGATGAACAGTGCTAGTTATCCTTTAATAGTGCCGTATAGTCAATTATTTGTCAGCTGAATCGGGCGTCAGTAGACTTCTGAGCTGGCGATTGCTATATCTACGGGGGCATTTCGAAAGATAATTTGGTGTAATTTACGTTAACGGGAGTTGCTTGTCTATGAGTTTATCTTTATCAAATTGGGATTACTACTTGGTTCTTGAAAGAGAGCTTGTTAATTCCTTTAATTATGTTGAGCTGAGCAACGATAATTTCTCAACTTATTCAGTTGAATTTGCAAAGATGCTTTTATCGCTCTGGTACCGTCAAGATTCTTTCGCAAATTGATCGAGGCGGCCTCGGCCCCGCCTTGC
>CALBBA010000027.1 GCA_937926755.1 uncultured Collinsella sp. | reverse complement strand
CCGCAATCCGCTCGCCCATGGCGTACCCACTGTCCGCACTCCAATCGCCACGCAGCATCGGAGCGGCATCGACATGAGCACGACCCAGCGTATCGCGCCAACCGGCCTCACGAAAACGCGAGGAAATCGAGTTTTCCGGACCCGCCACAAACCGCATATTCGAGTGACCATGTTCCAGCAGATAATTGGTCAACAGCTCGCACGAACCATACTGGTCGGAGTCGATCGTCGTGCAGCGCGGATGCGCATACATGGACAGGATGACCGTTCGCACTCCCGGCTGGGGAACAAACTCCTCAAAATCGGGAGCCATGCGGTTCATGTTGAGAATCATGCCGTCGACGGGTCGCTCGACCATGCGGCGCGAGGCATCGGCAAGTGTATAGGGCTTGTCGCCGCCCATCTCGATCATAGTGACGGCAAAATCGTGCTCGCGCGCCGCTTGCATGATACCCTCGAGCGTCGCCAGGTTACCGACACGTGTGATGTTGTACATGCACAGGCCAATAGAACGATACGACCCGCCGCGCAACGCCGCTCCAGCAAAATTGGGACGAAAGCCCAGCTCTTCCATGGCGGCCAGCACACGCTTGCGCGTCTTTTCCGTCACGTTGGGCATACCGTTGACCACGCGAGACACAGTCTGGCGGCTCACGCCAGCGAGCGCCGCAACCTCTGCCGCGCTCGCCGAATGACCATTCCTTGTCTGCTGAGCCATGCCTTCCACGCTAACCTGCTTCCCAACTATTCCCCGCGCCCATGGCGCATCGTACATACATCGATAACGTGCTCATGATACCCGAGCCATATACCACAACATGAAAACTTCTGTCAATCAAAACCGCTTACCGAACAAATACAACCGTTCGCGGCTGTTTGAAGTTGTTTTGTTTCTATACATCCCAGCCGGATGTTAACGTGCTCATTGTCAAATGTTCACGTGCTCATTTTGGTTCTAATCATTTTAAGATAGTGTTTATCGGGCTTTTTCACCGCTGAACGCTAACCAGGGAGCCTCCTGAGCGCAAACGCACAATATCGAACAGCGAGACGAGAGGGTGTATGCATATGTCTTTGCTAAACCGCGTACAGCAGCTGCCGAAGGGCTTTGTTTGGGGCGCCGCAACCGCCGCGTACCAAACGGAAGGTTCCACGAAGGTGGCAGGCAAGGGTAAGACCATGTGGGACGATTACCTTGTCGCCCAGGGTCGCTTTTTGCCCGACCCGGCCAGTGATTTCTACAACCGCTACGAGGAGGATATCCGCCTTTCTGCCGAGCATGGACTCAACGCCATCCGTGTGTCCATCGCCTGGACCCGCATCTTCCCCAACGGCGACGATGCCGAGCCCCTCGCCGAGGGCGTTAAGCACTACCACGAGCTGTTCGCCTGCTGCAAAAAGTATGGCGTCGAGCCCTATGTGTCCCTGCATCACTTTGACTCCCCCGCCGCCCTGTTCAACCAGGGCGACTGGCTCAACCGCAAGACCGTCGACGCCTATGTGCGCTATGCCGAGTTCTGCTTCCGCGAGTTCCGCGAGGTCAAGAATTGGTTCACCATCAACGAGCTCATCAGCCTCTCGCACTCCCAATACATCCAAGGCAACTTCCCGCCCAACCATCACTTTGATGTGACGAGCGGCATCCAGAGCCAGCACAACGAGCTCGTTGCCCACGCCCGCGCCGTCAACCTGTATAAGGATCTTGACGAGACCGAGCACCTGGGCGGACGCATTGGCATGGTCAACGTCCTGACGCCGGCATATCCTGCCACAGACTCGCCCGCCGACCAGCACGCCGCCGACCTGTACAACGCCTTCTACACCGACTTCATCATGGACGGCGCCTTCCTGGGTCACTACTCCGCGCGCACCCTCTCACTCATCAACGAGATTCTGCGTGCCAACAACGCCACGCTTACGGTTGAGGACAGCGACATGGAGGAGCTCGCCAAGGCGGCGCCCCGCAACGATATGTTCGGCCTCAACTACTATCAGTCGGCGTTTATCGCCGCCTACGATGGCGAGTCCACCAACAGCTTTAACGGCACCGGAGACAAGGGCACCTCGTGCTTTAAGTTTAAGGGCGTCGGGCAGCAGGTCGATATGCCGGGTATCCCCACCACCGACTGGGATTGGCTCATCTACCCGCAAGGCCTCTACGACACGCTCAAGCACATCAGCGCCACCTATCCCAACCTCCCCGTCATCTATATCACCGAAAACGGCCTGGGCCACAAGGACCCCGAGCCCGACGCAAACGGCATCGTCGCCGATCCCGAGCGCATCGACTTTGTCGACCAGCACATGGAGAAGGTGCTCCGGGCGCGCGCCGAGGGCGTCGACGTCCAGGGCTACTTTATCTGGAGCCTGCAGGACCAGTTCTCGTGGGCCAACGGCTATAACAAGCGCTATGGCCTGTTCTACATCGACTTCGACACGCAAAAACGCTACATCAAGCAGTCGGCACTCTGGTACAAGGAGCTCGCCGACACTATGGCGGACGCGCAGTAGCGCATCGCCTCGCTTTCCCCCGAGAGGGGAGCGGCCCTATGCGATACAAACCCAGCCGCTCCCCTCTCTCCCCCTGGGACCGACCCCGCCTGCACCCGGGCTTTTAGCAAGCGGGAGACCATATAGGTTTTCAACGTCCATGCCATTAAGATTTCATGCAAAGAGGAGCGTGAACTATGGAATCGATCGTTAAGTTCTTGGAGAAAGGTCAGCCGTACTTCGACAAGGTCTCTAAGAACATCTACCTTCAGGCCATTAAAGACGGCTTTTTGGCAGCAATGCCCATCATCCTGTCTTCTTCTGTCTTCCTGCTTATTTCGACCCTGCCGGGCGTTGTCGCCACGGTCGGCGGCTTTACGCTGCCCGACTGGTGGAACGTCGACGTCGTGAACTTCTGCAACAAGGTTTACAACTTCACGATGGGCGTCGTGGGCATCATGGTCGCCGGCACCACCGCAAGCGCGCTGACCGGCTCCAAGAACCGCCGCATGCCTGCCGGCAAGGCCATCAACGCCACGAGCACCATGGTCGCCGCCATGTGCGCTATGCTCATCTTGGCCGTTACCCAGACGAGTGCCAAGATCGACGGCGCCGATGTCTCGGTGTTCTTTACCGACAACATGGGCACCAAGGGCCTACTGAGCTCCTTTGTCGCCGCATTTGCCACGGTCAACATCTATGCCTTCTGCATTAAGCGAGACATCACCATCAAGCTGCCCAAAGAAGTCCCCGGCGCCATCGCCCAGAACTTCCGCGACATCTTCGCCTTCAGCTTCTCCATCCTGTTTGTCGCCGTCATCGACGTTATCTGCCGCACCTGCTTGGCCGTCCCGTTTGCCAACGTCATCTCCACGCTGGTGAGCCCGCTGTTCGCCGCTGCCGATTCCTACGCCGGCCTCGCCCTCATCTGGTTCATGATCCCGCTGTTCTGGTTCATGGGCATCCACGGCCCCTCGGTCGTTAAGCCTGCCCTCAACGCCGCGCTGTTTGGCAACATCACCACCAACCTCGCCACGCTGCAGGCCGGCGGTCACCCCGCCCTCGCCCTGACCGAGAACTTCGGTAACTACATCGGCGAACTCGGCGGCACCGGCGCCACGTTCATTGTCCCGATCATCTTCCTGCTCTTTATGCGCTCCAAGCAGCTCAAGGCCGTCGGCAAAGCCTCTGTCGTACCCGTGATGTTCGCCGTCAACGAGCCGCTGCTGTTCGCCGCGCCCATCATCCTCAACCCGTACTTCCTGATCCCGTTCCTGTTTGCCCCCGTGGCCAACGTCCTCATTGGTAAGTTCTTCATCGACTTTTTGGGCATGAACGGCTTTATCTATGCCATGCCGTGGGCACTCCCCGGACCGATCGGCACCTTCATCGACACCAACTTCCAGCCGATCTCTCTGGTCCTGGTTGTCGTCCTGCTGGTCGTTGACTTCTTGATCTACTACCCGTTCTGCAAGGCCTACGACAACGTCCTGTGCAAGCAGGAGGCCGAGACCCTGGCCGAAGAAGAGGCCGAGGAGACCAAGGCCGTCAAGACCGCTGCCGCCCCCGCCGTTGAGGCTCCTGTTGTCGAGACCGCTTCTGCCACCGAGGCCTCCGCAGCTCCGTCCGCCCTTAAGGGCAAGGATCTGAGGGTTCTGGTTCTGTGCGCTGGCGCCGGCACCTCTGCACTGCTCGCCAACGCGCTTAAGGAAGGCGCCGACGAGCTGGGCATCGACATTACCGCCAACGCCGGTGCCTACGGCAGCCACTACGCCATCATGGACCAGTACAACGTCATCGTCCTGGCTCCGCAGGTTCGCACCTATTACAACGAGATGAAGGCCGACACCGACCGCCTGGGCATCACGCTGCTGTCGCCCAAGGGCAAACAGTACATCGACCTCACTAAGGATCCCAAGGGCGCCGTCGCCTGGATCGAGGAAAACCTCGAGGCATAAGACGCTGACACCACCTGCCGCTTGCAGACAATAAATGGCCCGTGCATCGATGTGTGATGCGCGGGCCATTTTGTTTAGACCGCACCCGTCCTCCTGTTCATCTCAATCTGTAACATCTAGCCGAGTTTTTCGGTCCTAGCTGTTACAGATCGAGATGAACGCACAGGCCAAGCCGAAAATCTCAATCTGTAACATGTAGACCACTTTTGACCGTCTAGTTGTTACAGATCAAGACAAACGGAATAAGCCGGGCCGAATTGTCTAAATCTGTAACATCTAGCTGAGATTTTCGGCCCTACCTGTTACAGATTTAGACGAACAGGCCGAGCACGTCTACGCCCGCAAGTCCTTTACGCTGGAACGCTCGACCAGCACGCCCGAGACGAGCGTACGGCTTCTGGAGCTCGGAGCTTCCAGACCCGCGACGACCTCGTTGAGCGCACGGACGCCCAGTTCGCGGTGGCGAAACTTCACCGACGTCAGAATCGAATTAGGTATCGTCTTGTAGAGCTCATCGTCGAATCCGATCACGGACACGTCGTCGGGCACACTGAGCCCTCTGTCACGTAGAGCCATCATCACGCCGTTTGCCATGCAGTCGTTAGCAGCGAGGACCGCCGTGCAATCGGGCTTATCGGCAAGCACAAGGCCCGCGGCATAGCCACTATCCGCATTCCAATCGCCTTGCAGAGGCTCGGGCGGCTCAATGCCACGCGCCTCGAGTGCCGCACGCCAACCTTTCATACGGCACTGGCTCGACAGCGCCTCTTTCTTACCAGAGACGAAGTACACGTTCTTGTGCCCGTGGTTCAAAAAATACTCGCATGCCATGCGCGCGCCGCCCTCTTGATCGTCACTAACGGTAGAGCAGGCAGGATGCTCCATCGGCGTGATAATCACCGTCTTGAGGTCTTTCGGCGCTTCAAAGGTATCAAAGTCATCGACCATCTGGCGCAGGTTGAAGATCATGCCATCAACAGGCAGCTGCGACATCCTACGCGCCGCTTCGGCAAGGGTCATCTTCTCCCCCGCCCGCTTCTTAATCATTGTGAGCGCAAAGCCGCGTTCTTCGGCGGCATCGGCGATACCGTCGATCATGTCCACGGCACCGCCCGACAAGTGGAACAGCACGACGCCGATGCACCCGTAACGGCCCAACTTGAGCGAACGCGCGGCAAAGTTGGCTCGAAACCCGAGCGCCTCCATGGCAGCATGGACTTTATCGCGCGTCGACTCGCGCACGCTATCGGGCTCGTTGATAACACGAGACACCGTCTTAAGGGAAACGCCCGCGGCAACCGCCACGTCGTTCATCGACACGTTTTTCTTGTCCAACGTTGCCACTATTTCTCCCATCGGCTTCATGTCGCATGCTTTCTGCGTTCTAGCATACACTACCTGTTCAATTTTCAAATCAACCGTTTACCGGACAATATCGACCGCTCACGCGTAAATCCTTGTTACTCCTCCAAAAATGTCTTACGTTGTCATTAACGAAATGACAACGTTGTCATTTCACAATGCCTTCCTTAAGCAGGAAGGTTTCCGGGCAGTCCTGACCATCCATCGACGACCAGTTCCATCCACATGCATCGCGCATCAAGTAGCAAAGGAGCTCTATGGACGCCATCGTAAAGATGCTCGAAAAGCATCAACCGTTCTTTGAGAAGATCTCGAGGAACATCTACCTCCAGGCCATCAAGGACGGATTCCTTGGGTGCATGCCCATTGTCCTCACCTCTTCGATCTTCCTGTTGATCGCCACCCTTCCTGGCGTAGTCGGCATCACGCTGCCCCAGCCGCTCATCGACTGGTGCAACAAGCTGTACAACTTCACCATGGGCGTCATGGGCATCATGGTTGCCGGCCCCACCGCCAAG
>CALBBA010000026.1 GCA_937926755.1 uncultured Collinsella sp. | reverse complement strand
GTCGCCGCACGGGTATAGCCCGTAGGCGAGGCAATAGAAGTCAGCGTCTTAAGCTGTCCCGCAATATAGGAGAGCGTCCCCTCTAGAGAAGCACCAACATTAGAAGCCATATGCATCCTTCCAAGTAAAACTAAGACCGAGTCCCGATTTTAACCGTTCTGCACGGTCAATGCCCTAGGAGCCGAACCGCCTCCCGACGTCCCCGCACCGGTTTTGTGCACGCGCACGATTTACAACCCGAATCTTGCATAAATTCTATCGGTATCTGCATAAAAATGAGGCATTTTTTTATTTCGTCTCAGGGTACCCCACCTTGGACCGTGCAAAAAACGGAGTATTCAGCACCGTGGGCCCCAACGGCCCCATCACAAACGACAAAACGACGCGGTTACAGCAGTGTTGCAGGTCGTCGCAAAGCAAAAACTCAGTAACAACCCCCTCCGCTCATCGATAGCCCGCCCACAATGGCTGTCGATGGGCGTCTGCGGGCCACTACGGGCCATTCAAAACGTTATGCATTTTTAAGAGCTTGCTGAATACTCCCAAAAATGCACGCTGGGAAGTGCACCACCTATCCGCAGCGGGCAGTATGCCTTGGTTTTGCCCGTCTCGGGGCATCGACGCAGCACAAAAAGCCCCGCCGTGCGTAGCACGGCGGGGCCAGCGGCAAGCCAAAAGTCCATACGCCTACAGGCGAAAGAACAACAAACTAGGCTAGGCAGCCGGGCAGATCTTCTTGAAGAGCTCGATGACGTCGTCGAGCGTCGCCTCGCGCGGGTTGCCCGGGAAGCAGGCGTCGGCCATGGCGTCCTTGGCCAAGACCTCGATCTCGTCGGCCTTCATGGCCTCGCAGACGTGCGGGATGTTAACGTCGGCGGAGAGCTGCTTGACGGCGGCGATGGCGGCATCGGCGGCCTCGTCGGTGCTCATGCCCGTGGTGTCAACGCCCATGGCGACGGCAACCTTGGCCAGGCGCTCGGCGCAAACCGGCTTGTTGAACTCCATGGCGATCGGCAGCAGCATGGCGCAGGCGACGCCGTGCGGGGTGTCGTAGTGAGCGGACAGGGTGTGAGCCATGGCATGGTCGATGCCCAGGCCAACGTTGGAGAAGCCCATGCCGGCGACATACTGGCCAAGAGCCATGCCCTCGCGGCCGGAGCCGGGCTTGCCGGACTTGGCCTCGGCGACGGAGTCGCGCAGGTTCTCGCTGATCAGCTTGATAGCCTCAAAGTGGAACATGTCGGAGAGCTCCCAAGCGCCCTTGGTGGTGTAGCCCTCGATGGCGTGGGTCAGAGCGTCCATGCCGGTGGCGGCGGTCAGGCCCTTGGGCATGGAGGACATCATATCGGGATCGACCA
>CALBBA010000025.1 GCA_937926755.1 uncultured Collinsella sp. | reverse complement strand
TGGGGCTGCGCGAGCGCTTGGGTGATAAAGCCATAGGCAGAGCAGATGAGTGCGAGTGCGACGACGACGACGATCTCGTTGGGCGTGCTGGGAAGCGTGAAGCCGACAAAGGTGCACGTGGCGATGCCCGAGAACAGGCCGCCAAAGCCCAGCTGCCAAACACCCAGGGCCAGTGGGTCGACTTCTTCGACAAAGCGCTTGGCTACGATAATGTGGCCGGCATAGATAAAGGCCGAGAGCAGCATGATGAGCGCGCCGGGGTTCAGGCTAGTAAAGTCGGCGCCCGAGAGCAGCAACATGCCGCAGGTGACGATGGCGGTGCCGACGAGCACTTTGCGCTCGGGGGCGCGACGCAGCAGGGCGGCGTTGGCAAACGGTACGATCACGACCGTCAGGCTCTGCAAAAAGCCGGCAGTGGAGGCAGAGGTAAGGCTGGAGCCCAGGCACATGCAGGTGAGCTCGGTTGCCATAATGGCGCCGATGATGGCGGCACGGACCATAAGGTCGCGGTTGATGCGCAACGCGTGCTTGTGGAAGAGCAGCAGGCAGACCACAAAGGCGATGATGCAGCGTAGCGCGACGATGCTCGTGGCGTTCATGCTGTCCATGCCGATCTTCATGAGGGGATACGAAAAGCCCCATGCGACGGGAACGGAAAATGAGAGCGCGATTGCTTTTTTGCGATCCATGGGACTCCTTTTGTTACAGAACGGTTTCGCAAAAAGGATTCTGCTCCCAGATGTGGATGTAGTAAAGCGAATGTATCTTCAGTATGATTAAGAAAAACTAATGTTGGCAGAAAAAGCCCTGGCAAAACGTTTTACGGCTGCATTGATGTGGAGGTGCGATGGCATCGCGGTATCAGATTGTTTGTATGGTGGTCGATCGCGGCAGTCTTAAGGGCGCGGCGGACGAGCTGGGCTATACGCAAAGTGCGGTGAGCCAGGCCGTCAAGGCACTCGAGCGCGAGCTGGGTACCACGCTTATCGAGCGCGGTAAGCAGGGCGTTTCGCTTACGCGCGACGGTAAACAATATCTGCCGTATCTGCGCCAGATTGTGACTGCCGAGGCTGAGCTCGAGGGCAAGCGCCAGGAGTTGCTGGGGCTTTCGTCGACCGATATTCGCATCGCGACGTTTACCAACGTGAGTCGAACCGTGTTACCGCGTGTGATCCGCGACTTTGGGGCGCTGCACCCGGGCGTACGCTTTACCCTTAAGCAGGGCGACTACACGCGCAACGCCCAATGGGTGCACGATGGCGTGGTCGATTTTTGCTTTACGGCACGCGGGTTTACCGCTGGCCTCGAGAAGCGCGTGGTCTATCACGACGAGTTGGTGGCACTGTTGCCTGTCGCGCATCCGCTGGCGGCAAAGGAAAAGGTGACACTCGCCGACCTGGCTTCCGAGCCGTTTGTGCTTCTGGATGAGGGCGAACAGAGCCTGGTGCTCGATGCATTCGCGGCGCATGGCCTGTCGCCGCACGTGACGAGCGAGGTCACCGACGACTACACCATCATGGCGATGGTGGAGGAGGGCCTAGGCGTGAGCATGCTCTACCGTCGTACTGTGGAGGGCATGCGAGCCGATATTCGTGTGCGGCCCATCGTGCATGCCCCCTCGCGCGACGTGGTGGCGGCCTGGCGCAGCTGGGACACCATGCCTATCGCCACGAGGCGCTTTATCGACTATATGAGCTCGCATATTGTCAATTAATGACTGGCGTAGCGTTGGGTGCGGTGTTTAGCGGGCTGTCGCTTTGGCTTGGGTGGCGCGATAGGTGCGTGCCGGGTGGCAGAGTAGCACCGCCACGACCATAAAGAACGCCGTGGTGCCCAGGCTGATGGGGTAGACCATCATGATGTTCGCAAAGGTGCGGAAGTGCGGGAACACGCAGAACACCCAATAGAAGCGGATGCCGCAGACGCAGATCATGGTGATGAGGGCGGGCGTGAGCGAGATACCAAAGCCGCGCAGGTAGCCGGACATGTTTTCGTAGAACATGCTAAAGGCGTACGCCGGGAAGATCGAACATACGCGGATATAGCCGATCGAGACGATGTTGGGATCGCTGTTAAAGAGCGACAAGATCTCGCGCCCCAGGCCGACAATAACGATAATTGTGGTGAGCGCGACGATACCGCCTTCGACCAGGCAGACCTTGAGCGTTTTGGTGCAGCGGTCGATCTGGCGGGCACCGTGGTTTTGTCCCACAAAGGTGGTGCAAGCCTGGCTAAAGCTGTTGAGCAGGTTGTAGCATACGTACTCCAAGCTCATAGCGGCGCTCGATGCCGCCATGACCTCGGTGCCCAGGCTGTTGATGGCGGACTGGATGATGATGTTGGCGACGGCAAAGACGGCGCTCTGGATGCCGGCGGGCAGGCCGATCTTGACGATGCGCTTGAGGGCGACGGGGTCTAAGCCTAAGTCGCGTGGGGTGACGCGGACGACGGAGTCGGTCTTGAGCAGGCGGATAAAGAGCGTAGCGGCGCTGACGGTGTAGGCGATGGCGGTGGCGATGGCGACGCCCGCGACGCCCCAGTGGAGCACGGGGACAAAGATGAGGTCCAGGCCAATGTTGAGGACGGTGGACACGGCAAGCGCCTGCAGCGGCATGCGAGTGATGCCGACGGAGCGGAAGATCGCGGCCTCAAAGTTGTAGAGCAAGATCGAGGGCATGCTGAGCAAAAAGACGCGCAGGTAGAGCGAAGCGAGCGGCATGGTTTCGGAGGGAACGTTGAGGGCGGCGAGCATGGGCTCGGCAAAGATCTCGCCCAGCGCGATGACGACAAAGCCCACGAGCGCCATTAAAATCGAGGTATGGACGGCGCGTTTGACCATGTTCTGATCGTTGCGGCCGATAGCGTTGGCGATGACCACGTTGGAGCCAAGCGACATGCCAATAAAAAGGTTGAGCATAAGACTGGTAAGCGGAACATTGGAGCCGACCGCCGCCATGGCGAGGGTTCCCTGGTCGCCCGAGAAGTTACCGATGATGACCGTGGCGATGAGGTTCGACAGCTGCTCCAAGATGCTCGTGGCGGCCACGGGGAAGGCGAACAGGGGAATATTGCGCCATAGCGAGCCGGTGGTCATGTCAATGTGCTTAGATGCGGTGTCTGCCATACGCTCTCAATCTCTAATATGCTCTTTCGTGCTTATTTGCGCAGACGATGATACTCCTAATGCAACCAGTCGGCACTTAGGGACGTTCCTTTTCTGCCGGCAGCTGGGGACACTCCTTAGTCATTCAAGAACGTCCC
>CALBBA010000024.1 GCA_937926755.1 uncultured Collinsella sp. | reverse complement strand
ACGGCCGTCCGGGGCGGTCGGCCAGCGACCACCGGTACGGCTCAATCGTATAACCGTGCAACGGAAAAGAGCCGCCCTTTCGGACGACTCAAACTGTAATGGGGCTCTTTTAGCTACCCCGTGCCCATCTAAGTTGCGGTGAAATAGGGACTGTTGGGGGCAGTAGGCCGGCAATCAGTCCCTATTTCACCGCAACTTATTGGTGGGCGGCTCGCTACTCGCCCAAGATCAGCGCGGCGAGTTCGTCCTGGGTGTCCACTACGTAGTCGGCGCCGGCGGCTTCGAGCTCTGCTCGGCCGCGGAAGCCCCAGGTGACGCCGGCGCTCTTAAGGCCGGCATTGTGGCCGGTCAGAACATCGACATTCGAATCGCCAACGTAGAGCGTGGTCGCCGGGTCGGCGCCCAGCTCCTCCATTACATGCAGCGTGACGGGAGCCTCGGGCTTGGGTGGAAACGCGTCGACACGACCCTGCACCAGCGCAAAACGATCGGGGCCAAAGTACTTTTCGATAAGCGGAGCCGCCGAAATATGGTCCTTGTTGGTAAGCACGGCAAGCTGAACACCTGCGGCGCGCAGACGGTCGAGCATCTCGATCGTGCCGGCGTAGGGGGCGGTTTGGTCCTCCTTGTGCTCGCCGTAATATGCCCTAAACTCGGCAAGCGTCTGCTCAAACACGCGGCCGTCGCCCGCGTACTCGGCGGGCATAAAGCGCTCGACCAGTTTGAGCATGCCGTTTCCCACCTTGTAGCGGTACTCGTCCACGGCAAACGTGGGCCAGCCGTGCATCTCGCAGGTATGGTTGCCGGCGGCCGCCAGATCCTCGAGCGTGTTGAGGATGGTGCCGTCCAAATCAAAAATCACATGGGAAAACGCTGCTGCCATGGGTGCTCCTGCCGTTTGAGTTGTAAAGCGCACCCCATGATACTGGGCATGCGTGCCGGGCATGTTTGGAATCTGAATATCTTTAATAGCCCTGAGCCTTTGTCGTTAGCAAATCCTCGGCAGCTGCTCTCCCACGAGCATGTCGAGTATGCGGGTCGAGCCCCAGCCGGTGCGTACGCGCACGGCGGGGCGGGCGTCCTCGGCAAGCGGCAGCACGCGACCGATGATGCCGGCATTCTCGCCGTAGCGGGCGGCGCGCATGGCGGCCAGTGCCGCATCTGCCTGTTCGGCCGGCACCACGGCGACCATCTTGCCCTCGTTTGCCACCTGCAACACATCATAGCCGAGCATCTCGCAGGCTGCCTGCACGTCGGGGCGTACGGGCACGGCATCCTCGTCGACCTCCATGGCAACGCCGCTGGCCTGGGCAAACTCGTTGAGCGTGGACGCCAGGCCACCGCGAGTGGGGTCGCGGAAGCAGCGTGTGTCGGGTGCTGCGGCAAGCACATCGGCAATCAGGTGGTTGAGCGGCGCGGCGTCGCTTTCGATGGTGCTCGAAAACGCCAGACCCTCGCGCTGACTCATGATGGCGATACCGTGGTCACCGAGTGTACCCGACACCAGGATGACATCGCCAGGCTGGCAGTTGGCGCCGCTGAGCGCCACGCCCTCGGGCACCTCGCCCACGCCGGCGGTATTGATGTAGACGCCGTCGGCCCCGCCGCGCTCGACCACCTTGGTGTCGCCCGTGATGATCGCCACGTCCGCCTCGCGCGCCGTTTCGGCCATGGTCTGCACGATTTGACGCAGCTTGTCCATGGGGTAGCCCTCTTCGAGGATAAAACCGCATGAGAGGTAGCGCACGTTGGCGCCCGAGGTCGCGACGTCGTTAACGGTTCCGCACACGGCGAGTCGGCCGATATTGCCGCCGGGGAAGAACTGCGGCGAGACTACAAAGCTGTCGGTCGACATGGCGATGCGCCCGCTCGCGGGCAGCGCAGCGACGCCGGCATCGTTGCCCTCGAGCAGTTCGGGCGACCCAAAGGCATCCAAAAAGACCTCATCGATGATGCGTTTCATCATCTGGCCGCCAGAGCCGTGGCCCAACAGGACAGTGCTATCGGTGGCAGTACGGGACATATCGAAAACTCCAATCGAGGACGGAATTATATGGGTGAGGTGCAGCGTCGACCGGCCCGCCGTTCGTTAGAGCGGCGGAACTCATTAGCCTCGGTAGCGGAAATATGCTGCACAGCTGCCCTCGGAACTCACCATGCAGGGGCCGACGGGATGCTCGGGTGTACAAGCTTGGCCGAACAGAGGGCAGTCGCTCGGCGTAATGGCCCCGCGCAGCACGTCGCCGCAGCGGCACCCACGCGGCTCGACCGTCGTCTCAACGGGCACGTCAAAGCGAGTGCGGGCATCAAAGCGCGAGAACTCGGGGCGGATGGAAAGGCCCGAGTTGGCAATCGGCCCCAGCCCGCGCCACGTGGTGTCGCATGGCTCAAACACCTGCTCGACCAGCTGGCGCGCCACGGGGTTGCCGTTCGCATTGACACCGCGGCGGTAGGCGTTGTCAATCGCCGGCCTGCTCTCGACAACCATCTGGACCAGCATGCAGATGCCCTGCAGAATATCGACCGGCTCAAATCCCGTGACCACGCCTGGGGTCTTAAACTCGTCGACCAAAAAGCCAAAGGGCGTTAAGCCCGTGATGGTGGCGACGTGCCCCGGAAGGATAAAGCCGTCGATAGTGGTCTCGGGATCGTTGGCGATGGCGCGCAACGCCGGCGGCGTGGTCTTATGGGCACAGTAGACCGAGAAGTTCTGCAGCCCGCGCGCGTCTGCCTCCAGGATGGCGGCGGCGATGGTAGGCGTCGTGGTCTCAAAGCCGACGCCCATAAAGATGACCGGGCGATCGGGGTTGTGTTCGGCGATATCGAGTGCATCGAGCGGGGAGTACACAATGCGAATATCGCGCCCCGCCGCCTTTTGCGCGGCGAGCGAGGTAGACGACCCGGGCACGCGCATCATGTCGCCAAAGGTGGTGATGATGGCGCCGTCCATCTTGGCGAGCGCGATTGCATGGTCGATATCGCGGTTGGCGGTAACACAGACGGGGCAACCCGGACCGCTCAGCAGTTTGAGCCCGGCAGGCATAATGGAGCGAAAGCCATAGCGACCGATGCTCACGGTGTGCGTGCCGCAGACTTCCATAAGGTTGATGCTGCGGTTGCCGACAAGCTCATGAATACGATCGATGAGCTCGCGAGCCAGCTTGGGATCGCGGAATGCCGAAAAGTCGATACCGGAGCGAGCCGGCTGTCCGGCCGCCACTAGTAAGCCTCCGCCGGGTTGGTGGCCAGCTGGTCTTCTTCGACCAGTTCGGTCATGGTGTTGACCAGGTCGAGCGTCTCCTGCGCCTCCTGCTCGTCGACAATCTGAATGCCAAAGCCGGCGTGCACGAGAATATAGTCGCCTACCTGTGCCGTCGGCACGAGGCGCAGCGAAACGGGGCGCTCGATGCCCATCATGTCGACGGTCGCCTTAAGGTCGTCGTCGCGTTTGACCACTTTACCGGGAATGGCAAGGCACATAATGTTCCCCTTTTATACGTTTTGCGCTGGATAGGCGCCTAATTACCCATCAGTTGATGGTAGCGCTCGCGGGAGTCACGAGCAAACGCGTTACACCTGTGAGACGGCGGCGCGCAGACTGGCAAAACAGCCTATCGCGATGTTGTCTGCGCAAGACGAGCGCTTGCGACCGCCGCCTGGCCGTAGGCGATGCAGCCGTCATTGACGGGTGCGGTGTGGGGGACAAGGACAGTAAGGCCTGCGCTTTTGAGCTCGCGGGTGAGGAACTGAAGCAGGAGTCGGTTCATGAACACGCCGCCCGAGAGCACGACGGTGTCGATGCCTTCACGGACGCAGATCTCGCTTGCGATGCGGGTCGACGCGCGTGCGATGGTGACATGGAAGTCGAGCGCGAGCTTGCCGGCGGGCACGCCGGTCCTGATTCCCTCCAAAAGCGCCTCAAAAAGCGGTCTGGAGTTCAGAACATGGCAGTCGTCCGGACGGGATGATTCGGTTACGGAAAAGCTGGCCATATTGCCGGTGGGGCAGGCACTTTCACTGTTGAGCGCGCGCCAGGCGGCGGCTTCGAATTCTATGGCGGGTTCGCCCTCGTAGGTTGCCTTGTCGCAGATGCCCAGAATTGCTGCCGCGGCATCAAAGAGACGCCCCATGCTGCTGGTACGCGGGCTGTTGATGCCGCGCTCGATCATGGTGGCTGTCACGCTGCGCGTTTGCTCGTCGAGGCTGTCCAAAAGCCGAGCGGCGCCTGGGTGCTCGAGCAGGCCGAGCTCACTGAGCAGGGCAAAGGCGTTGCGGCGGGCGTCGCGCACGGAGGCCGCCCCGCCGGGGAGCGCCCAGGTGCGCAAATGCGCGGCGCGCTCAAAGCCGCCAAGGCTGGCAACAAGAAACTCGCCGCCCCAAATGGTCCCATCGGTACCGGCGCCGGTGCCGTCAAAGGCGATGCCAAGGACGCGCGCGTCGGTTGTAAGCTGGCCCGCGG
>CALBBA010000023.1 GCA_937926755.1 uncultured Collinsella sp. | reverse complement strand
AGCGCCGCACCCACAAGCGCCTGATCGACATCACCAACTCCACCCCCAAGACCGTTGAGGCTCTGATGGGCCTCGAGCTTCCCGCCGGCGTGGAGATCGAGATCAAGCTCTGATTTTTCCGCTGTGCTTCGTTCCGCCGCCTTGCCGTATACCCGATACTGCCTGCGGCGGTGCGCCTCGCCCGACGAAAAAATCACCCGCATGTTTGCGAACGCATGAGTGCACGAAGCAAACTGTGAACCCCTGTCAAAAAACAAAATATTTTGTTTTTTGAAAATACTTTGTTGCTCTACCCAATCGTTCATCGACTTGCGTGAGATGAACGGGGTCATGTCGGCAGAGCAATGCGGCGCCGCCGCAACTAAGCCGACCAATAACCTATAGGAGGATCATACATGAAAGCAATCATCGGCAAAAAAGTTGGCATGTCTCAGATCTTCGACGAAAACGGCCACGTGATCCCGGTCACCGTGATCGAAGCGGGCCCCTGTGTCGTCACCCAGAAGAAGACCACCGAGAAGGATGGTTATGAGGCAGTCCAGCTGGGCTATGAGGACGTTGCTGAAAAGAAGCTGTCCAAGCCCGAAGTCGGCCATCTCAACAAGGCCGGCGTTTCCCCCAAGAAGTACCTGCGCGAGTTCGCCCTCGACAACGGCAGCGAGCTGGAGCTCGGCGCCGTCATCAAGGCGGATATGTTCCAGGTCGGCGACTTCGTTGACGTGACCGGCACCAGCAAGGGCCACGGCTACGAGGGCGTTGTCAAGCGCTGCGGCTATGCCATCCAGCGCAAGAGCCACGGCGGCGGCCCCGTCCATCGTCATGTCGGCTCCCGCGGCTCGGGCACCGATCCCAGCCGTATCTTCAAGGGCACCGGCGGCCCCGGCCAGATGGGCGGCGAGACCGTCACCATCCAGAACCTCGAAGTCGTCAAGGTCGATCCCGAGCTCAATATGCTCGTCGTCCGCGGCGCGATCCCCGGCCCCAAGTACAGCCTTGTTACCGTGAAGAACACCGTCAAGGTCCACAAGGTCAAGCAGGCCGGCGCCGGCATCAGCAGCAACCCGCAGAAGGCTTCCGGCCGCAACCCACAGAAGGCTTCCGCCAGAACGAAATAAGGAAAGGAGTGCTTAAAGAATGTCTACGATTAAAGTTGTCAGCATGACCGGCGCTGAAGTCGGTACCGTGGAGCTGAACGACGCGATCTTCGGCGTTGAGCCGAACATGAGCGTTGTCCACGAAGTCGTGAAGAATCACCTGGCCAACTGCCGTCAGGGCACCCAGAGCGCTCTGACCCGTGCTGAGGTTTCCGGCGGCGGCCGCAAGCCGTGGCGCCAGAAGGGCACCGGCCGCGCCCGTCAGGGCAGCACCCGCTCCCCGCAGTGGACGCACGGCGGCATCGCGTTTGCCCCCAAGCCCCGCACCTACAGCTACGTGCTCAACAAGAAGGTCAAGCGTCTGGCTCTCAAGTCCGTCCTGTCCTCCAAGGCTAAGGATGGCGAGATCGTCGTCGTCGACAAGATCGCAATGGACGAGATCAAGACCAAGAGCTTCAAGAACTTCCTGACCGCCGTCAACGCGGAAGGCAAGTCCGTCGTCGTGACTCCCGAGGTCAACGACATCGTCGTCAAGAGCGCCCGCAACATTCCGGGCGTCGTCACCAGCCCTGCAAAGCTCATCAACGTCTATGACCTGCTCAACGCCAAGACCCTGGTCATCGACAAGGATGCCCTCGCAGTGATCGAGGAGGTGTTCGCATAATGGCTAACGTTTACGATATCGTCATTCGTCCGATCATTACCGAACGCTCCATGGCCTCCGTCGCAGACAAGAAGTATGTCTTCGAGGTCGCCAAGGATGCCGGCAAGATCGAGATCAAGAACGCGGTCGAGCAGATCTTCGGCGTCAAGGTCGCCAAGGTCAACACGATCAACGTTTCCGGCAAGGCCAAGCGCATGGGCGCGGGCCGTCCCGGTACCACCCGCAGCTGGAAGAAGGCTTACGTCCAGCTGACGGCAGATTCCAAGACCATCGAAATGTTCGAGGGCATGGTGTAAGGAGGAGAATGAACAATGGCTATCAAGACTTATAAGCCCACTACCCCCTCCCGCCGTCACATGACTGTGTCCGCCTTCGAGGGGATC
>CALBBA010000022.1 GCA_937926755.1 uncultured Collinsella sp. | reverse complement strand
CATCTCGTCGGTTATGGTAAGCGGAAGATCGACAACCTGCCAATCGTCGGAGGCTCCCAACGCTTTGGAAGCTCCCTCAACTGGTAGAGGATCATGGGCAAACGCATCACCCATAGTCTGCTGCACCTCGCACGCGGCACCCTTAAGTTCAAGATGCAGCGTGAAACTCGTCGCACGCGTATACCTCTGCAGCTTCATCACAGACAGAGAGTTAAAGTACGTGCTGAAGTCAAAAGTTCCCGCGTTAAACATCTTCCACTCGCCCAGCTGCTCATCAAACACAACAGGCTGATCAGAGCGGCAGTACAGCGCCGGGTAAGCGACAGAACGGGGATTCGTCTCCAGAAGGATATTTGCAAATTTCACAGTCGGCATCCGCCTACCACCTCATCCTTATTCAAAGCGTCAACTTCCCAATGTAACAAGAACAACTGTACAATCCCGTCTAAACCACCAGTTCATTCACAATCGCAGCGTTTCCGCGGCCAGAACCGAGCCAAACACCTGCCCAAGCGTTCAGCTCCCATATCTCTCCGAGGCACTCACGCCTTATTTCTCAAGCGAAGCTAACGATTGGCAGCGCTGGGGATGCGAGGGTATAGAGCGTGAACATTACGCCTGATCTCATCAGCGTATTCCTTGACCAGATCACCCTGCACAAATCCCTGACCAGGAGAGGGAGCCTCCTCCCCTATCGTGTTCCTAGTCCAGTGGGATCCCATCCGTATAACAGCGTCATGTTTGACGTCGTAATACCCGGAATCCACCGATATGAACGAACCTGAGCATCCCTTTGCAGCTGCAAGAATATGTGGATGGTACCGCGTGGATAGCCACCGTTGCCCTGCACGCGCGGGGAATCCCTTCTCCAACAGATCAATGACCGGGAAGAAACGGAGATTGGAGTAGCCACTCTCCGCCAAGTACGGGAGTATCGGGTAATCGATTCGTGGATTACATTCCACCACGCCTATGGCATCATCCTTGTTCACTCCCCATGCTTCCAGAGTACGTCTGACTTGCTCGAAAAGCGCTGCTTCTTCTTCCACAAAATCTGATTGCACGCACACCATCACGTCAGGCAACCCTTCGGGGGAAGCATAGCAATCCTTCAAACCATTGACGAAGCAATCATCCGGCGCCACTTTCACAACATCGACCGCAGGCTCTCCCCGCAGAGCAACTTGTGTGGGAACGTCTCGCACGGTAAAGACATCAAACGACCTGGCCGCCTGCTGGGCAAATCTGAGAGAATCGCCCTCAATAGGCATCAAACCCAATCCAGTTGCAGCTACAGGTATGTTCCGAGCATGTGCCCACGGGCCAATGGCCATGCGTGACAAGTTACAGGTCCAATCTCCACGCATATAACCACCACCGAGCATATGAATGCTCTGCACGCCATGCTGCAGCAATCTGATGCCACTCGCATAGTTCGGTGCAACACCGTCATCGTCCAACGCTTGGCTCACGAAACAAGCTATATCATCGATTGGTCCGTCATAGGGGAAAGGGTTCTCCGTACCCAATCTACGCAAGGTATCCGTGAAGATCGCATGCGGATGCCTATCTCTCAGAATCACAGCAGCAGGCCCGGGCCGAGCGCAATCCACTACAACCGGAACTTCTGGATAATATTCGCCAAGCAGGGTAAGCCATTCTCCAGCTATTAACTCATCGCCATAGTTCGGATACCCCGGCTCGGCGATAAGGTAAAACGCCTTTGACGCTTGTTCCTGGCGAACGCGTTCTGAATTCTTTCTTGCATGGATATGCAGAGACTGCAGCATCGTTCTCATCGCTTCGCTTCCTCAAGATATCTACGCCAGAACTCGAAGGATGTCATTTCCTCGCGGCTTTCCCGGTAAGCCCCGAGAACAGCCGTATCTTCCGACAGTATCTGCGCCAAATGTTCAAAGCGATTCCGCAACTCCTCATTCCGCTGTTCGTCGCGTACTCGCATCGCCCCACGCTGGCCGGTTGTATCAACAGCGAGAGCCTTGCCAGCATGTTGCAGGATACGCCATGGCCGGCACCACCCATCATTAGGAATGATTGCCAGCTCATTACGGTCAAAATTCTCCTGCCGAGGCGCTGGGCTTACCTTTTCCGAGCGAATCGTCCTTTTCGCCTTACGTAGAATCCGATGGACGATATCGCCGCGCCTTGCTGCAGCAGTATCGGTATCTCTTGGAGGAACCACAACATTCTCATCGTTGGCGTTCTGTTCCAGCTCAACAATGTCAATGGCGTCAGGCGCACCAGGAATCTGCTGTAAAGGTTCCAGTTTTTCCGCCTTGACTCGTGCTTGCTGAAACAGCTTTTCACCAACCGGGTGACGGTAGTAATCCGGCCCCTTAAGATAATCTTCAATTGCATCACAGATAAGCTCCATGGAGGCATAATCAAAACGTCTGCCATGCTTGATCAGGTTATCCCGCATGAGTTGGATCATGGCGTCCATGCTGTAATGAGAATCAGGTGTGAAGGCTTCCTGTATGAGCATGTTGCGCGTAGCGAGATAAACCTCCACAGCAGCGTTCCAGCGTAGATCAAATGCATCATGCCAAACGCATACGCCATTCATTGTGATGAATTTCAGAGGCTCTTTCTCCTGAATACGCGTTGCGTACTCCACGTCATCCCTGCGGTAGAACAACGGAATCGGCAGACCGTACTCCGTAACGCGCTCTACAGGGAAGCACGAATACCACCACGCGGAATACAACCCTTCTGTATGAGACGCGGGTATAAGCTCCTCGTTGAACGTAATATCGTATTCGCGATCCATGATGAACCGTGGCTTAAATGGCCTGAGATTACGTTCAGGCGTTATCATGCCAATGTCTTCCTGCTGCATCTCAAAATTCGCGGTAGACAGCATGGCACCAGCGATTGTCGCCTTTGCATATTCATCACTGGCACATTCCAATAGCCGCAATGACCGTTTGAATGCTTCCGGGCATACTGTAACGTCGTCATCCATCAGCAGAACATGCGTCGCCCAGCCAGATTCCGCAGCATGGAGCATTCCTGCGGCGAAACCGCCGGCACCGCCCACATTCCCATTGGGGATAACCGTTATGGATGGGCTTCCGGCATCTACCGAATCAGGCAGTGTGCGTCCATTGTCTACCACTGTCAGGTGAAAGTGCTTTCCCCACTCCCCCTTTTCCAGCAGTTCTTCGCGAATCATATTGATATTATTCGTGACCTGCTGTTCCTTGCGATAAGTGGTCGTCACGACTTCAATACGAACGTCGCGGCGCTTTGGCGCATCGGCGCAATACGAGATATTTCGCAATGTAGCGGGAACATCACCTGTCGTTACCGTAAAGGCGACCAACTGAGCATCCAGCCCCTCGGGGTAGGGAATCGCATAACAATACCATCCGTCCTGGGTCCGTAGAGGATCGACCGTAACTTCATGGATAACGCGTTTCTCAAGACGACGGTAGATCATCTCAGTCAGGGTGATATGCACTGGAGCGCTGGATTCGACTACCAGCACAGGAGTAAGATCTTCGATTCCCGTATAAAGACGCCATTTTTTGAGCGAAAAAGCCCCGAAATATGTCATAAAATCTGCAAAGCTATGCGGGCCAAGAGTTAGCGATTCCTCGCCTACCCCGGAGTACGAAGGTGATTTTACAAAAAGCGGCAAAATCGCACACGAAGCAAGAGACGGCTTCCATACTGGGCGACTCAAGTCAACGAGCATAGACGGCACCTTCTAACTAGAAATCCTCTGACTAGCCAAGCCTACCATTATCCCCTTTTATATACCCCATGAAAGAAAGCCCGGTAAAGTCATGAGGCAGGAATAAGCCAATCTCGGCACCATCGAGTGTCTTACCTCGTCAAAACATATCGATGCGGACGGGTTTAGCACCGCATCAAGAAGAAAGCATATCGCTTAATCGGCGAAGGAATGCCGCCATGTCCTGACGATACACCGCAGTGGAACATCCAAAACGATAGCTGCCGTCGGAATTCTTGTAGCCCTGACTAATGCCAGTTTTACCGAGCCAATATATGTCTTCAGCATGCGGGGTCGTGGCCGTCACATCCGTAAAATTACTTTTCGACACAGTCTCGCCGGTATTGCCTGCGCTTTTGGACGCCAAGCGATGCAGAAATGCAGCCATATCCTGACGTTTTACCGCGGTTGAGCCACGGAATGTACGTTCTCCATTGGACTCTCGCCACCCCGTACTGATACCTGCATGGGCAGCCCACAGTATGTCTTCGGCATGCGGAGTACGTCGATCAACATCAGAGAAAATCGTCCAATCCTTTTCCCGGGGTTTCCAAGAGGAAGCATCGCTTATACCCTGCCGCACCGCCAAGCGACGTAAAAACGCAGCCATATCCTGCCGCTTAATCTTTGTTCCAGGGCGGAAAGAGCCGTCACTATAGCCGGTGGAAATACGCTTATCCACAAGCCATACAATGTCATCGTCATGAGGCGTAGCCACCGTATCGAAATCACCGAGCATTCTCGATCGAGCATATACATCGATGAATCCGGTATCTTCCAGCATGGGCTCCGTCCACGAACATGAATTTCGCGCGTCCATCACAATACGAATGGCCCGCGGATCGCGAAGTGTAATCACCGTGCCATGCCGAGGTCCATCGGCCGTATTCGCCGCTCCCTGTTCATACTTCGACAGGACTGTGCCTTCAGAGTCATATGCGATAAGCTGTTGTAAATCGCTCCACCCCTCCGACAATGATTTGGACGACATAACGTACGTACCGGTTATTTTCTTTGCCGACCGACCGGACGGATGCACGCTCAAACGGTCAAAATAATACCTATACCGGCCGTGGAAATATGTCAGGCTCGGAGCTTCATGGTATAGTGCCAAATCCGATCCAACTCGCGCCCATTTCGACGCATCGTTGCCTTGTTCGAGATTGCCGATGCTCCATAATTCATTATTAACGCCATCGCGTTTAACAGAAAAGAAAGCTTTCCCATTTTCAAAATAAAGGCTTCCATCGATTCGATCATGATCGTCCTTGTATGGCAAATGGATTCGCTTCGCACTTTGGACGTCTATACCACCGTCTGTTAGCGTAGTGAAAGGAATGAGATATGGTCGCATATCATCTGAGTTCCTTCCGTGGAATGCGCCATAATTCCCCAAAGAGACGACGGCATAGACAGTATGGGTTACAGGGTCCTCAGCCCAATCGGCTGCGACGGCATCAAAATCCTCACCATTGCTCGGCGGGGCTTCATCCTCCACAGGAACACGTACAACCGTCTGCTTAGACCATGTTCGTAAATCATCGCTACTCGAAACAACCAAGCATACGTTGCTCTTCGCATCACAGTTATGGTGGTTTCCCAAAAGCCAGAAGCGGCCGTCATGCCAGAGAATCGAAGGATTCACTAACGTAAATTGACCATCAACACTTTCGCGCCCCGACTCATCCAAAGAATCATATTCCGGGGTACTGTCGCGAAATGCTGAGCCGACTAGCTCCATATGCACACCATCTCGACTTGCATACAACATATCCGTCGAGTTCAGCCTTGACTGGGTAAAAACGCCGAATAGCAGTTCGTTCGGATATTCTTTAGCACGCGCAGCATGTGGAGATAAGCACATTGCCAACGTCAGAGCAGCAGATGCTGCGGCAATGCCAATCCTATACGGCAACGGTAGCCTGCGCTTCATTTTCATCTCCATCACAGCTATATCCATTCCAATTAATTCGTCCCCAAAAGGTCTGTTACAACGGTACCGATTCCGAAAGACGCATCCCCCCACACACAGAAAGGTCCCGTCGAAGACCACTTCCTTCGACGGGACCTGTCCGCATAAATCATCAGTTCAGCGCATCGAGCCTATGCAGGAACGCAGCCATATCCTGACGATACACACTCACCATGCCACAATAAGTGCCATCAGGGTAACCCGTGGAAACGCCGGAGCCGCCCAACCAACGAATATCGGAGGCATGCGGGGTTGAATCTGTCACATCGGCAAAGCCGCGAGACTGTACGCCGACACCTCTGCCAGCCTTAGACGCAAGTCGGTGTAGGAACGCAGCCATATCCTGACGATACACAGGTTCCATACCCCGATAGGTGTCATCCGGATAACCTGTGGAGATGCCAGCGTGCGCCAGCCAGAGAATATCCTCTGCGTGCGGAGTATTACGATTCACATCACGGAATCTTGCCCAATCGGTAGCTGTCGGCTTCCAGGAAACCGCATCCGCAACACCCATGCGAACCGCCTCACGGCGCAGAAACGCGGCCATATCCTGGCGCTTGACCGTATCCATGCCACGGAACGTACGCGAACCGTCCGACTCAAGCCAACCGGTGCTAATGCCCGACTCAGCGGCCCATGCAATGTCCGCCGAATGAGGCGTAGACGAAGACACATCGCGGAATGTGATGGTCACCTTCCAATGGGCGTATACGGTCACATCGGCCGCCCCCATCACGTTATTTTTCGTCACCTGTTCGCCGCCAGACCTTTCGGTATACCATCCAAGGAATGAATACCCCGAACGGTTTGCGGTCGGCAGATCGCCATACCTATCGCCATAGGCCACGCCACGTGATGCGGTAGAG
Organism: uncultured Collinsella sp.; assembly: GCA_937926755.1. Lineage (GTDB taxonomy): Bacteria > Actinomycetota > Coriobacteriia > Coriobacteriales > Coriobacteriaceae > Collinsella. Next base: position 573 of record CALBBA010000022.1, on the reverse strand, counting down.
ACATAGCCACCGTTCGCATCAAAAGTCAGGACATACGCACTTACGGTCACCCTGGCATACACCTGGATATCGGAGCCGTTGAGTTTGCCGTTAACCTTGAACGTTCCGGGGTTCCGGTATTGGCTGAGTGCTACGGAATCCCAGGCCACTTTCTCCGTCGTCTGCGTTCCATCGGTCCATGTCACTTTAACAGTGGCTGGGAGCACTGGAGCGGTGCCGGTTTTGGTGGCTACGTTGACCGGATCGAAGCTTCTCATACCCAGTACTCGTACTGTCACGCGAACGGTTCCGGAATAGCCTTTTACAGTGCCATTAACGGTGAAACTACCAGCTTTGGCATACTGATCGGCTTGGATCCTGTCCCAGTTGACGGTCTCATCCGTTTCCTTGCCGTTGTCCCATGTAACATGCACGGTTTGCGGCAGGTTCGGAGCTTTGCCGGCATAGGTTGTGACGGTTGCGGGGGTCTGAACGGATCTGATTGGAATAACAACCTTCACCGTCGCGCTGGCGGTCAACTTTTCTGGGGTTTCCTTTTCCTTTGTATTTCTTTTCCCTTTGCCTTGGTCGTTT
>CALBBA010000021.1 GCA_937926755.1 uncultured Collinsella sp. | reverse complement strand
GCACCGTCGTCATCCCCGAGGTGCTGCGCCCCTACATGGGCGGCCTCGAGAAGATCGAGCCGGTCGCGTAAACTAGCTGCATAGGCGATTTGCGAGGGCGCTCCTTTTAGGGGCGCCCTTTTTGTGTACGGCCATACCATGCCGTGCGGACAGCTCGATAGAAAATACACGAACAAATGTTCTGTGTACATGCATCTACCTGCTATGCTGTTGCTAACTAAGAGCAAGAGAAAGGGGATGTGATGGAGCTGTTCGACGAGCGGGTTGTTTTGTTCCAGAGCGATGAGGGCGGGGAGCACCTGCTGGTAACGTGCGAGCCGTCGGGTATGGGTGGCTTGGTGGTTCGGCAGACGAGTGAGGGACCATTGACGCAATGGTGCTATGAGGAGTCGCCGCATGTGGTCGAGACGTTTGTGGCGCATGAGGCGCTTGTCGTCCTTGAGCACTTCTATGGCGTTGGAACTTCTAATCAGGTGGCCCGAATGCTGAGCATCTCGTTTGCCGACTACGACTGTGCCCAACGGGTGCGGTCACTTCTGGGGGAGCTTGGCGTCGGGTTCGATGTGATTGAAAAGCCAATCGATCGCACGAGAAGCACTGATGCTTGTGGCACAGCGTGACAAATTGAGGCCCGCGCGAAAAAAGTTTGAGATTTTGCTTGACTCTAACGAACTAAAGTGGTTTTATATGTCTTGCGCTGCGGCGTTACCTCAGCTGGATAGAGGGTCTGACTACGAATCAGAACGTCATAGGTTCGAATCCTATACGCCGCACCATTTGAGATTAAAGCTCCCGGCAACGGGGGCTTTTCTTTTAGGTAGACGTCGCATGGATTCGAACCTCGGTCAACGGGGACTATTTCTCATCGACTCGTGTAAGATTTCGAGTATGCGCCTCGGTGAGCCCGTGGCGCGCTCTTTCTTTAGACGACCGATCAGGGTGATATTTCGTGGCAGAGCGTCCGACATACAAGCTCAGGTTTCTCGATCCCAAAAAGCGCTTTCCGGCCATGCCCGAGCAGCCTGCGGGACGCTCGTATGGTGTGGTTTGGAAGCTCTTTGACGAGGACCCGCATGAATCATGCTATGTCGTCGAATTCGTCGGCAAAAGCCATGTGTCGCTTTTGGGCTACGTGAGCGTTTCGGGTGAGGTCTATAAGGTGGACCGTCCCGTTAACGAGGTATCGCTGCCCGACGATCCCGACATGCAACTGATTCTTGACGAGTCCGATTCCAACATCGGTGAGATTGCGGTCAGGGGTACCGATGGGACGATGCGCTCCCGGGCGCGAGTCATCGGCTCTCCCGAAGGCACCATGCGCGAACAATCCGATCGCGAGACGTGGAATTCGACGCGCAGCCTTCGCTACGGCGAGTTCATGGCCTCGATGTTCTTGCGTTACGTGATATTCGCCGATTCTGAAAACGCTGTCTCAGGCACGGCGGACGGTGACGGCCTTGACGAGGGCATGAAAAATGCCGTCGACAAGATTAAACTTGTTAAACTCCCCGAGCCGGTTGAGGTGTTGCTGGGTTTTGATTCCACGCCGCTGCCCGATGCAATCGAAACGTTGCTCTACCGCATTGACCATACAGATAATCCAAGTGGCATTGAGCGCTATGCCGCCGCTTTGATGGGCGAAGTTAATCTGCCTCGCCTGCGCACCATCGCGGCCAAAACCGAAATGAGCCTGGCGCGGATCGATCGCTCGAGGCTCTTCTATCTCAATTTTGACCGTAGCCTGCTGGACCAGGACGAGATCGATACCCTGCTTGCCGTCGAGTGCCGCCTGAACCGCCTATCGGGCATTCTTGAGCGTATTGGGGCAGGGTTGGGCCCCGTTGCTTCGTCACCAAGCTTTGAGGGCTGCTCGCTCTTTGACCTATGGCATATCAGCAAGACGACAAACGACGTTCCTCGCCTGCTCGAAACGCTGCCGAATGACAACCCGTGGGCCAAGCCGGGGACGGTTGCGTGCCAGCCGGGTGGCGAGTGGGACGTTCGCACCCGCTTTGCACATATCGTAGAAGCGCTCAACGTGGTCACGCGGCTCGACTACACCTATCGAGCGAACGTCGCTGAGGGCATCGTGCTGGTGCGATTTGGCCGCACGGTTGTCGATGCTATGCCGCAGCGCGAATACGATGCTCAAGATGACGCCTGGCGCGAGGTGGATGAGCCTAAGCGCACGGCATGGGCCACCGAGCACGATGCGCGTATTGCGCTTACGCTCGCGGCGGCTTGCTTTGCTTCAGGCGCTCACATCACGCGCTGCTACGTGCAGATTGCGGCTCCCGACGGCGAGCAGGGCGAGCGCGTTGTCGAAACGTATTCCTTTGGCCGTGCGGCCTATCTGGCCGATTGCGTTTCTGCCGCCAAGGATCTTGAGGGCATGGATATGGACGACATGCCCTGCAAGCATTTGCTCGAGGCATATGAGGCGGATGCGCCGGACATGATTGAGCCTGCAGAGGTTCACGCCCGACCACGTGATGACCATCGTCCATTGCCGCCTGCGCTTCGCGATTTGCTGCTTGCCGACACGGTGGATGAGCTGGAGGTCATGGAGGAGGACAACGATCCGTATGTCGCCCGTGTCGTCGAGCTGCGTGAGCAATCCAAAGTTGACCGAGCCGGTGCTTTCGAGGGCTTTTCTCGCCTTGTCGAGGAGCTGGAAGCCAAGTGTACTGTTGCTGAGCTTTTGGCGACGGGCCCGGTGCAGACCCAGTTCTGCGACAACCAGCTGGTGCGCATGGTGCTGCCGGTGATGGAGGAGGACCGTTCCGTGCGTATCCTTCGCGCTCCCGATGCGCTGTATTTTGCCCAGCACGAGATCTGCAGCTTTTACGCCGAACAAGAGGACTTTGAGCGTGCGCTGCCCGAGGTGCGTCGTCTCTACGATTTGGCGCGCTCGTCCATGCAGTCTCACTTTGCCCTGATCAACGTGCTAGCACGCCTGGAGCGCTATGACGAGATTATCGAGGTAGCGCGCCACGGCCTGCGCATTGCCAGTGACCGGCCTTCGATCGGTTACCTGTTCTATCGCCTGGCATTCGCCTACTGGAACTGCGACCAGCTCGAGCTGGCGCTGGCATGTTATCGCCTGGTGCCGCGCGGCGAGGAGTCGGGCGGCAGTGCGCAGGAGGAAATGCAGGGCCTTATGAACGAGATGGGCGTCATCAAGCCGCCCGCGTTTGAGGAAGCTGTCGAGACCGTCCGCAAGGCAGGTCTTGAGCTGCCGCCGGTACCCGCCGTGACCAATCAGCTCGCGGATGCCGCCGTGCAACTCGTCGATAACGGCTTCTTTTTCTTGGCGCGCGGCTGCATCTATCAAATGTGGCGCACCATGGGCAACGATGAGCTCGGCTCCCTCAACCGCTCGTTGGGGTAGGAGCGGCAAAACCGGCCTGAATAGAGCTGGATATACCGTTTGTTCAGTACACTGAACAAAAGTGGTGTGTTTTGTTCAACATACTGAACAAAACGGAGGGCTGCTGGGGTCGGTGGTATTTTCATCGCCTGTGCATAGATAAGGTATAACGAATTAAGTTATAACGAATTAAGATGTGAATTACTATAGCGAGCGGGATTGTCGCTAATTTGAACGTAAGTATCTGTATCGGTCCAGATGAGAAGGCCTGACAAGACCGATGCGGACGTAAAATCGCTCAGCCTGCTAAAACTGTTAAACTCTGCTAAAGTTGCTAAACTTTGTTAAAGTTGTTAAAACTGGCAGAGGAGGTCGAATGTCAAAAGCTATTAATCCCTTTAAGCCAACAGCGGGCATGAATCCACCTGAGCTTATCGGACGCGACGCTGTTTTGGATGACTTTGCCGAGGCTCTTGAGAATGGCCCTGGTGCCCCCGATCGACTCATGCGCATCTCGGGTGTCCGAGGCACGGGTAAAACGGTGCTCCTCAACGCATTGGGCGATCTTGCGCGCAAAAAAGGATTCGAGGTTGTCGACGTCGCCTCAAATGCCGGTTTTTGCGACAGAATTCTCGAGGCCCTGCAGCGAAATGTTCGTCTTGCATCAATGTCGATTTCCCCATCGATTTTAGGAGTCAGCCTTGGCTCCGTGGAGCTGTCGAAGTCAGCCTCTCATCTGGGCGAGGCGATGTACGATGCCGCGAAGCGAGGTGGTTTGCTCATCACACTCGATGAGATTCAGGACGCCTCAACTGAGGAAATGCGCGAGCTGGGTAATGAAATGCAGCTCTTGATTCGCCAAGGGGCGAATGTCGCCTTTGCATTCGCTGGTTTGCCAACCTCTGTGGATGGCGTGGTGGTGGATGATACGTTGACGTTCCTTCAGAGGGCGAAGCATATCGAACTCACGCGGCTTTCAGATTTTGAAGTCGGCGGATCGTTTGAGGATACGATGAGGCGTGCGGGCAAGGAACTCGACGAAGGCGTTGCTGAGCTTTTGACAAAGGCTTCGGCAGGCTATCCCTTTATGGTCCAGTTGGTCGGATATTACGCTTGGCAGGTTGCTGCGCGCAGCGGGTCGGAGAGCGTGAGTGAAGAGGCGGCTCGCAAGGGTGTCCAGGCGGCTCTTGATAGTTTCAATGCCATGGTGATTGCCCCCGCGCTGCGCAGGGTGTCGGAGCGGCAGTTTCAATATCTCGCGGCGATGGCGCAATGCGAAGGCGGCGAGATTACGAACGGTGATATTGCCAAAAAGATGGGATTGCCGGCGAATAAAGTCGGGTCGTATCGCAAACGTTTGATCGATACGGGACTGATTGAGCCTGCTGGCTACGGCTGTGTTTCGTTTGCAATTCCGTACATGCGCGATTATCTGTTGGAGACCGTTCGAGCGGACTAATAAAGGCTGG
>CALBBA010000020.1 GCA_937926755.1 uncultured Collinsella sp. | reverse complement strand
GAGCGTCCGGCTGATAACCGGGAGGTCACAAGTTCGAATCTTGTCAGGTCCACCACTTTCTTTCGCAATAAACACCCCAGCGAGAGCCGAGTCGCCGCTGGGGTGTTTATTACTGTCTCCGTGGGGGTTTAGCTCAGCTGGGAGAGCGCGGGCTTTGCAAGCCTGAGGTCAGGGGTTCGATCCCCCTAACCTCCACCATGATGGACCTGTAGCTCAGTTGGTTAGAGCGTCCGGCTGATAACCGGGAGGTCACAAGTTCGAATCTTGTCAGGTCCACCATCAAAACTGTGAAGAGCCCTGGGGCGTTGCCTCGGGGCTTTTTTCTTGTCTGCGATAAATCTCATTTTGGTTTTGTGTGCTGTGCGAAAGATTGGGTAGTATAGCTATTCAATGCGGCGGGCTGCCGCGTGTTAACCGCTACGTACCGGAGGTGTTCCATGGTTCGTGTCGACATGGAGACCATCGTCATGGCCGCCGGTCCCGTGCCATCGCTTATTGTGCTTCGTGAGCGCAGCAGCAAATCGGACTCGCCCGCGCCGCTGCGTTCCCTTTCCATTCAGACTGGTTCGTTTGAAGCTGCTGCCATTAGCCGTGGCATCGATAGCGGCCGCGCCGAGCGCCCGATTACCCATGACCTGTTGCTCGATACTGTTGGCGCCCTGGGCGCCAAACTCGAGCGCATCGAGATCGTTCGCGCCGAGCCGCCGGTGTTCTACGCGACAATCGTCGTACTGGCCGATGGCGAGGAGCGCAAGATCGACGCCCGCCCCAGCGATGCCATTGCCCTTGCCGTGCGCAGCAATGCTCCCATGTTTGTGGAGGATGACATCATGAATCGCCTGGGCACTGTTTCTACCCGCGCCGAGGAAGTCGACGACGAGCAGGAGTTCGAGAAGTTCGACGAGTTCGTCCATACGCTCTCCCCCGATGATTTCTAAATGCGGGGCGTTCAGGTTGTGGAGCGTTCGCTGATGGCCGGCGGCATGTCGGCCGAGGCAGCGGCTATCGCGCGCGAGGCCCAGATGCGCTCTGAGGCTTCTGAGGCGGCGCGCATTGCCTATGTGACGCAGGCCCGCACGCTTCGCGAACGCCGCGGCTCGTTTATCAAGATGGTTGTCATCTCCGCCCTTGTCGCGGCAATCTGTTCGCGCCTTCGTGGTACAGTTGGTGCGCTTGGGTTTTCGATCTCTACGGGCCTGGTGATCTGGGGTGTGGTCGACGCGGTAATGCTGACCAGTCAGATCAAGGTGCTCGACAAGCGCGCGATGGATATGATGCGCGCCCGCGACGCTGCCGCCAAGATCGCCGCAGAGGCACAGGAACTGTAACGACGCCGGACTCGATGGGAAGGTCTAAAGATGGCACAGGATATGCAGGACGCCGGTAACGTCTCCGCCGAGCTCGACGCCATGGTGTGTGACCTGATTGGTGCGTTCTTGGACGACCTTGCCGCCGGCGAGAATCCGGGCGTAGTTGTGGCGATTGAGGACGCTGCTTCCAACCGATATCTGGCGGCGCTCGACGAGGACGGCGAAGAGGCGTGCCTCGAGGCGGCCACCAACTTTATCTCCGAACACAAGATGGGTCTTAAGGACGAGGGCCTGGGCCGTATCGCCCGATATGCCATCGGCTACACCGGCTGCGTCGAGGTTGACGGCGGCTATCACGATGCTCTGCTCGTGAGCTTCTTCGAAACCACGCTCGAGAGCGGTTTTTCGGCATATGTGCTGTATGAGGGCATGGGCGCCGGCGATGGTTTTATGTGGAGCGACCCTGAACCTGCAGGTGAGGAAACCCCTCTCATCTAAAATCGCTAAAATAAACGAGTTTTCGGTAAAAGGCTCAATATTCCCGCCGAGCGTTGCATTGCTGGGTGGGTCGCATACGCGTGCCGGTTGTATATAGATAGAAGATAGGGGAACTACATGCGCGTAGACAATCTGAGGAACATCGCCATCATCGCCCACGTCGACCACGGCAAGACGACGATGGTCGACAAGCTCCTGCGTGCCACGGACGCCTTCCGTGCCAACCAGCAGGTCGAGGACCGCGTCCTGGACTCTAACGACCAGGAGCGCGAGCGCGGCATCACGATTCTCGCCAAGAACATCTCTATCGAGTACAAGGACGTCAAGATCAACGTCATCGACACCCCGGGCCACGCCGACTTCGGCGGCGAGGTCGAGCGCGTGCTGCGTATGGCCGACGGCGCCCTGCTGCTGGTGGACGCCTTTGAGGGCCCCATGCCCCAGACCCGCTTCGTGCTGCGCCACGCTATCGACACCGGCCTTAAGATCATGATCGTCATCAACAAGATCGACCGTCCGGGCGCTAACCCCGAGAAGGCCTACAACGACTGCCTGGACCTCATGGCCGACCTGGGCGCCACCGACGACCAGCTCGAGTTCGCCATGGAGCACGTGGTCTACGCCAGCGCCATGAATGGCTTTGCCCGCCTTGACCCCAACGACGGCAATATGGACATGTACCCGCTGCTCGATATGATCATCGACGACATGCCCGCGCCCGAGGTTGACGAGAACGCCCCGCTGGCTATGCAGTGCGTGACCATCGACCACTCCAACTTCGTTGGCCGCATCGGCATCGGTCGCGTGTACTCCGGCACCATCCATCAGGGCGACCAGATTCTGGTTGTGAAGAACGACGGCTCCAGCGCCACCGCCACCGTCAAGCAGCTCTTTACCTTCGACTACCTGGGCCGTACCGAGTGCCAGGAAGTCGGCGCCGGCGATATCGCTGCCGTCGTGGGTATTGACCGCACCGATATCGGCGATGTCTACACCGATCCTGAGAACCCCGTCGAGCTCGAGCCCATCGAGATCGACCCGCCGACCCTGTCCATCGTCTTTGAGGCTTCGACCTCCCCGCTCGTCGGCCGCGATGGCGACATCGTGGGCGCCCGTCAGCTCAAGGAGCGCCTGTTCAACGAGGCTGAGAACAACGTGACCATGAAGATCGAGGAGCTCGAGGATAAGAGCGGCGTTGAGGTCTCGGGCCGCGGCATTCTGCACCTGTCCGTTCTGATGGAGTCCATGCGCCGCGAGGGCTTTGAGTTCCAGGTCGGCCGTCCCCGCGTTCTGTTTAAGAAGGACGAGAACGGCAACAAGATGGAGCCCATCGAGCAGGCCGTCGTCGAGTGCCCGGACGAGTACTCGGGCAAGGTCGTTGAGGTCTTCGGTACCTCCGGCGGCATCATGACGAGCATGGACACCTCGGGCATCGTGACGCACCTCGAGTTTAAGATCCCGACCCGCGGCATCATGGGCCTTAAGAATCGCATCATGAACGTCACCCACGGCGAGGGCGTGTTCTACCACACCTTCCTGGAGTACGGTCCCTACGCCGGCGAGATCGGTAACCGTCAGAACGGCGCAATGATCTCCATGACCACCGAGAAGGCCGTTGCCTATGCTCTGGGTACGCTGCAGGAGCGCGGCCAGCTTTTTGTTGAGCCGGGCACCGAGTGCTACGAGGGCATGATCGTGGGCGAGCGCAGCAAGGCTGGCGACATGGTCGTCAACATCGCCCGTACCAAGAACCTGGGCAACCAGCGTTCCTCGACCTCCGATATCTCCGTCCAGCTGGTGCCGCCCCGCACCTTCTCGCTGGAGGAGGCGCTGGAGTACATCGCCGACGACGAGCTGGTCGAGATTACTCCCAAGAACATTCGCCTGCGCAAGCGTCTGCTCAATGCCACCGACCGCAAGAAGGCCGCCGTCCGCGCCGGTCAGGTCAACAAATAAGCGCTGGTCTTTATAGCGTCTAACAAGAAAGGGCGCCGACCGTGATGGTCGGCGCCCATTTTGTGCACAGGGACTGAGCTGGTCTGCATCACCACAAAGGTGTCTGGCCCCTTTGGGGTGGTTGGCGGCTAAGCGGTGGGGAGTTCTGGCGCGTTAGCCGGCTGCTGCGGCTTAAGGTGGGCGTTGCGCCAGATGATTTGGATGATGTAGCCGAGTGTAAAGACGAAGGCCACGCCGCTGATGAAATCACCTACGAGGGGAAGCCCCGTGAGGGCGCCGGCGATCACGCCGCCGATGGCTGCCATGGCGTAGCGGTTTTGGCTGTGTCCGACCATGCGGGCGATCGCGCACCCCGCAAAGGCGCTCGACACCAACGCGATGCCAATAACACCGCACATGAGGGCTCCGGCAAGCGACAGACCAGCGATAGAGATAATTAGCAGTAGGACGGCGGGGACGATAGCAATCGTGCCCAGAAGACCGCTCACCCACAGGGGCATGGGGCGCTGGTGGAGCATACCGGCGGCGCTGGCAGTCGCACGCGGAAAGACGAGCTCGAGCAGCAGAGCGACAAAGCAGGTCGAGAGTGCCGCAGCGACGATACCGCCGATGACATCGTTAACGGTGGAAGTATCCTCGTTCTCGGTGCGGTCGATCTTGAGCGCGCCTACCTCGGCCCCTGCGGCACGCTCGGGGTCCTCGGAGACGTGCGCGTTCACGGTGCCGGTGATATGGGCGTTCTTGCCCAGGATGAGCTTGTCGGCCCAAACCTCGACATCGCCCTCGACGGTGCCATCGATGGTCACCGTATCGCCTGCCAGCGCTGCCGACTTGGTGGAGCCTCGCAGGGCAACCGTCTCGCCCATCGCGTAAAAACAGTTGGCGGTGCTACCGGTGTTGAGCACAACGTGCTGGCCGGCCACCGTGACGCTGCCATCAACCGTGGTCTTGGCGATGTCGATGGTACGCGCCGCCAGGCGAACGGCGCCGCCAACCGTGCAGTCGCGGATCGAGAGGGTATCGCCCGCGGCGATGACATCACGGTCAATGGACGCATCGTCCAAGTTGAGGGCCTGGCCGGCCCAGTACAGGTCACCATCGACGCCGGACGGATTGGCGTCATTGTCGGTCGCAAGTACGTTGCCTGCGGTGTCCGTGCCGGCGAACGACGCCGTGGGAAGCACGGTGATCGCCAGCGCGATGAGCGCGAACAGGATGGTGATGCGGCCCCATGCCTTACGGCGCTGGGTCAACGGGAATTGATTACAGGGCATAGTGAATCCTTCGTCAGATGCTCGATATGCACCTAACAGGGTACCCAACGCGTGGGCGCTCTAAAAGAACCTCTCGGTTGCATTTCGAAGGATGAGCCCGCGCAATCTACTTTTTGTGGTGCAAAAAGCGCGCGATGTCCTCTTCGGTGGGGCTTTTGATGTCAAAGCGCAGCGAGAGCCAGCGCAGTCCCATGGTCACGACAACGCATACGACCAGCGCGGCGACATTGCTCATGATGCCGCTCATAACGAGACACACATAGCTTGTCGATCCGGCGATGGCGGCGATGGCATAAAAGTTAGTACGTTGGAAAATGCCCGGAACCACGCCCATAAAGCCGTCGCGCAGCATGCCGCCGCCTACTGCGGTAAAAAAGCCCATCATGATGCACACCGCCGGCGCAAAGCCGTAGACCAGCGCCTTGTCTGCTCCAGTAGCGGCGTAGATGCCGACCGAGATGATGTCGAGCAAGGGGATGAGTTTTTCGGGCTTGTCGACGATTGCCGGGAAAATATAGATGATGGCCGCCGTGGCAATGGAAAGCGGGAGCGCCATCGGCTGGTTGAGGATGTAGACGTTGCCCACCTGCAGCGTCATATCGCGCAAAAGACCGCCGCCCAGTCCGCAGACCACAGCGAGCGCGACGGCGCCTACCAGGTCGAGCTTGTGCTCGCGCGCGACCAGCACGCCTGAGATCGATGCCGCGACAACAGCGAACATCTCGAGCCAAAACGGAATAGCGACCATGGCATCCGTGGCGTGTGAGGTAACGGTCATAGCAGCGACGACGGGCAAGATGGGGTCCTTTTGGTTGCGGGTTTAGACAATGCCCGTACATAGTACATGGTTGGCGGGCGTGGTGACCCTATTGCTCGGTAAACGGTCGGGACTGGGTGGGGGCGTAGGTACCATGTTTGGGGATCTGGGTTGATGCTGAACGCGATGGGGGCGTGGCTGAATAGGAGAGATGTCCAAATTTTGAGCTTTGCTCAAAATTTATCCGGTCGGCTTACGCCGACCGCGCTGCGCTAAAAACGCGCCCGTGGCGCGTTTTCTTTACGCTCCGCGTCCTGACGGGTTCGAATCCCTCCTCCTCCGCCGTATTTGCTTGTAAGGGACTCTAAACAAAAAAGCCCCCGTTTTCGGGAGCTTTCTCAACCAAAATGGCGGAGGAGGAGGGATTCGAACCCTCGTGACCTTATACAGGCCAAACGGTTTTCGAGACCGCCGCATTCAACCACTCTGCCACCCCTCCGCGTGGGGTAAAAACAAAGCAGGCTCAAAGGCCTGCTTTGGAATTAACTGGCGGAGAGTCAGGGATTTGAACCCTGGAGACGCTTTTGACGCCTACACGATTTCCAATCGTGCTCCTTCGGCCACTCGGACAACTCTCCGTTAAATGCGAAAGTCAGTATACACGAGGAATCGCAAAGTGCAAACAGAAAAGTTGGCATTTTTTAAAACGCTTGGCCGCACTTGGCGTTGCAGTGGGGTTTGAGGTGCCAAAAAACGGCTTCCGACCAGCGTGGTTGATCAACTCAATTGTTCAAAAAGGGTATTCATAAGCGACTTGGCAATGAATTTAAAAATCTTTGATTGGTGCTGTGGGCCACTGGTATGCATTTTGCGACCACAGCCTTGTGCCCGTTGACCTGCGGCTTGGCTCAGCTTGTCCCCGCGGCACCGTATCTTGTCCACAAATCCGTCAAGCATTTGGTCGGCATTTGGTTGGAATGCGCATGAAACACCGTGCGAGTATGGGCATATGTGGAGGTCATGAGGTTGTAGCTGCATATTCTTGCAGCCTAGGAGGTTGAAAGATATTATTACCAAGTCTTTTCCTGCTTCAGGCGCACCTTCACGACCTGAAGCCACATTTGCCCAGAGGAGGTGACAATATGAAGGCTTATGAACTGCTGTTCTTTGTTGACCCGTCGCTCGACCCCGAGACTCGTCTCGCTGTTATGAAGCGTATCGATACCACGATCGCTGAGGGCGCTGGCAAGGTCGACTCCGTTGACGAGTGGGGCAAGCGCAAGCTCGCCTACGAGATCAACGACCTCACCGATGGTGACTACACCCTCATCAACTTCCACGCAGATCCTACCCAGATCGCCGAGCTTGATCGCGTCCTGCGCATCACCGACGCTGTGGTCCGCCACATGATCGTCCGTCGCGACGACCAGGAGTAAGACTGTCGTTTTGGACTGGGCTTGTGCCCCAAGAGGAAGTAGTGAGTTATGAGCATCAATCGAGTGAACATCACCGGTAACCTCACCCGCGATCCCGAGCTGCGCGCCACCGCCGGCGGAACCCAGGTTCTGTCCTTTGGCGTCGCCGTGAACGATCGTCGCCGCAACGCGCAGACTGGCGAGTGGGAGGACTATCCCAACTTTGTCGACTGCACCATGTTCGGCACCCGCGCCGAGGCCGTGAGCCGTTTCCTGGCAAAGGGAAACAAGGTCGCGATCGAGGGCAAGCTGCGCTACAGCTCTTGGGAGCGCGACGGCCAGCGCCGGAGCAAGCTTGAGGTCATCGTCGATGAGATCGAGTTTATGAGCTCCCGTGGTGGCCAGGGTGGCTACGATCAGGGCGGTTACGCCCCCGCAGCTCCCGCGCCCGCAGCACGTCCTGCCGCACCGGTGGCTACGCCGCCCGCGGTCGACGTCTACGATGAGGACATCCCGTTCTAAGGGTTGTTCACCTATTTTTGAGTGAGAGGCGGCTTCGGTTCGCCGAAGTTGCCAAATGAAAGGTATTTTGACATGGCTAATGATTTTTCTGCACGTCAGCCGCGTCGTAAGTACTGCCAGTTCTGCAAGGAGAACACTGAGTTCATCGACTATAAGGACACTCAGCTTCTCCGTAAGTACATGACCGACCGTGGCAAGATCAAGCCCCGTCGCGTCACTGGCGCTTGCACGCAGCATCAGCATGACATCGCCAACGCCATCAAGCGCGCCCGCGAGATGGCACTCCTGCCGTACACCGTCCCCGTGGTTTCCTCTCGTGGCAACCGCGACCGCGGCTAAGAAGGGAGACGCATCATGAAGGTTATTCTTCTCGATGAGATCAAGGGCAAGGGCGGCGAGGGTGACGTCGTAGAGGTCGCTCAGGGTTACGCTGAGAACTTCCTGTTCCCCAAGAAGCTCGCTGTTGCCGCCACCAAGGGCAACCTCAAGCAGCTTGACGAGCGTCGCAACAACATCGCCAAGCGCGAGGCCGTCCGTCTGGCTACCGCCAACGAGACCAAGGCTGCCTTCGAGGGCAAGACGGTCACCGTTGACGTCAAGGTCGGCGACGAGGGCATCCTCTTTGGCTCCGTTACCGCCGCTATGATCGCTGACGCCATCAAGGCTCAGCTCGGTATGGACATCGACCGCAAGCGCGTCGAGCTCGGTAAGCCCATCAAGGTTGCCGGTGCCCACACCGTTGCCATCTCGCTGTACCGCGAGATCAAGGCCGAGGTTGTCGTTCTCGTCGGCGTTACTGCCGAGGAGCTCGCTGCCGAGGCTGAGGTCGAGGAGGCCGCTGAGGTCGCCGAGGCCGAGACCGCCGAGGTCGAGACTGAGGCTGCTGCCGAGTAGCATTTGCTGCAACGCAACAATCTTGTTCTAAGAAGGGCGCTCTGGGAAACCAGGGCGCCCTTTTGTTTTTTTGCGCTGAGTGAGTGTCATGGTGAACGTTGTGTCGAAGTCTTATATACAGGACCGTTCATCCGTTTGGTTCGGTGATGATTGGCGGCGCGCGGCGCGTTTTGGGACCGTGGCTGATACTATGGATGCTCGCAAGCGATATGAATGAGGATGCTCATGGCATATGACGATAGGGAGACCGGGCTGACGGTTGAGGACCGCGGCTCAAAGTTGGGTCTTCCCCAAAACCAAGATGCAGAGGCCAATGTACTGGCCGCTATGCTGCTATCGCCCGAGGTGGTCGAAGAAGCCCAGGTCGAGCTGCAGCCCGATGACTTCTACCGGCCCATTCATAAGACCATCTATACCGCGATGGTCGATATGTACAACAGCCGCATTCCCATCGACTCCATCTCGCTGATCGATTACCTACGAAGCATCAACAAGCTCGATGCCGTGGGCGGCGAAGCGTACATTTTGGAGTTGATGGGTCAGACCCTGTCGCTCGTCAACTGGCAGCACCATGCCGCCATCGTTCGCCGCGATTCGATGCTGCGTGAGCTGATCGGCGCCACCAACGAGATCAACGCGCTGGCATATAACGCCCCCACCGACACCAAAGAGGTTGTCGAGCTGGCCGAGAGCAAGCTGCTCAAGGTTACGGCGCGCGAGGTCAAGTCGAGCTACAAGACGCTGACCGAGTTTATGGTCGAGGCCTATAACGAGGCCGAGGAAGTGTGCCAGGCCGGTGGTCAGGCGGCGGGCGTGCCCACGGGCTTTCCGTCACTCGACCGTATGCTCATGGGCTTCCGCGAGGGCCAGCTCATCATTATCGGCGCCCGTCCTGCTGTAGGTAAGACGTCGTTCGCTCTGAACCTGGCGCTCAACGCCGCTGCTGCTGGCTATACCGTCGGCTTCTTCTCGCTGGAGATGTCGGGCAAGGAAATTGCCCAGCGTCTGATTTGCGCCTACGCCATGATCTCGATCAGTGACTTCCGCATGGGCCGCATTAGCCCCGAGCAGTGGGCCAATATCAACGAGGCCACGCAGACCTTGTCCAAGCTCGATATTCTGATTGACGATACGCCCGGCACCACGGTGACCGAGATCCGCGCCAAGAGCCGCCGCATGCTCCACAACAAGGAGAAGGCCATCATTATCCTGGACTACCTGCAGCTGGTGAGTCCTCCGCCGGGACGTCGCTCCGAGAGCCGTACCGTCGAGGTCTCCGAGATGTCGCGTGGTTTAAAGATCATGGCCAAGGAGCTTAAGATCCCGCTCATTGCGCTGTCGCAGCTGTCGCGTCAGGTCGAGTCCCGTACCGGCAAGCGCCCGCAGCTGTCCGACCTGCGTGAATCGGGCTCCATCGAGCAGGACGCCGACATCGTTATGTTCTTGGACCGCTCCGCCGATGAGGCCGAGGCCTCGCGTGACGATCGACCCGACGAGGGCGTTACGCGTATCGTCGTGGCCAAGAACCGTTCGGGCCCGATCGGTGACGTCGACCTGATGTTCCTGCCGGCATCCACCAAGTTCTATGAGCTTGATGGGGCACATGCCGAGGAGTAGGACAGGCGCCCGTTGCACGGGTATACTGGGAATGTTTTGTGCTTCTGCGTGCCGGCGTGGCGCGTAGACAGTCCATGAATGTAAGGAGTAAACATGCCGTCAACCGTTTTGGTCGGTGCCCAGTGGGGCGATGAGGGCAAGGGTAAGATCTGTGACCTGGTCGCCGGCGACTTCGATGCCGTCGTGCGCTACTCGGGCGGCAACAACGCCGGCCACACCATCGTCGTCAACGGCAAGAAGTACGGCCTGCACCAGGTGCCCTCCGGCATCATGTATTCCGACCATATGTCGGTGATCGGTAACGGCTGCGTCGTCAACCCCAAGGTTGTCCTTGAGGAGATTGACATGTTCGAGGCCGACGGCATCACCACCAAGAACCTCAAGATCAGTGGCAACGCGCACATCATCATGCCGTACCACATCGATCTGGATGGTGCTTTTGAGCAGAAGCTCGGCAAGAAGAACATTGGTACCACCAAGCGCGGCATCGGTCCGTGCTACCAGGACAAGATGGCCCGCATCGGCCTGCGCATGCAGGACATGCTGGACGAGGCGCTGTTCCGCGACAAGCTGGAGACCGCTCTCGCCCGCGTGAATCCCGAGCTGGAGCTCATCTACCACCTGCCCACCTACACCGTGGACCAGATCTGCGACGAGTACCTGCCCATGGCCGAGCGCCTGCGCCCCTACATCACCGAGACGAGCCTGCTGCTCAACAACATGATCGACGAGGGTAAGGACCTGCTGTTTGAGGGCGCCCAGGCGACGCTGCTCGACATCGACCACGGCACCTATCCGTACGTGACGTCTTCCAACTGCACCGCCGGCGGTGCCATCACCGGCTCCGGCGTCGGTATGAAGAATGTCGACCGCGTGCTGGGCGTCATGAAGGCCTATATCACCCGCGTCGGTTCGGGCCCCATGCCCACCGAGCTTTCCTATGAGTCCGAGGCCGGCCATACGCTGACCGAGGAGGGCTATGAGTACGGCGTGACCACCGGCCGTCGCCGTCGCTGCGGTTGGTTCGATGGCCCCATCGCCAACTACGCCTCGCGTGTCAACGGCCTCACCGATATCGCCATGACCAAGCTCGACGTGCTTTCGGCCTTCGATACCATCAAGGTGTGCGTTGCCTACGACGTCGACGGCGAGCGTTACACGAGTGTGCCCGAGCATCAGGTGCGCTTTGAGCATGCCAAGCCCATCTACGAGGAGCTCCCGGGCTGGAAGTGCGATATCACCGGTTGCCGCAGCTTTGACGAGCTGCCGCAGGAGGCTCAGGACTACGTGGCGTTTATCGAGGATCTGGCACACACCCGCGTGACGTTCATTGGCGTCGGCGCTGGTCGCGAGCAGATCATCAACCGATTCTGGAAGTAATCGGCACTATTCGGTTATTGCGATATACCCCTTTGCAGCCCAGGCGGGCGGCCGAGGGGTATATTTGCTTGCAAAGGGCTCGCGCGGAGCGGGCCGTTCATCCATAGAGGAGGCACCCTTGAAGGCGGACACTCAAACCATCGACATCCTGTTGTTGGGCAGCGGCGGCCGCGAGCATGCTCTGGCAGCAAAGCTCGCAGCATCACCGCGCGCCGGCAAGCTCTACATCGCGCCGGGTAACGGCGGCACCGCGAGCTGCGGCGAGAACGTTGTTCTCGACGACTGCGATCCTGCGGCCGTGGCGGCGTTTGCGCAGAGCCACGGATGCGGACTCGTGGTAATTGGCCCCGAGGCTCCGCTCGTGGCGGGCGTGGCCGACGCCGTGCGCGCGGCGGGTATTCCCTGCTTTGGCCCGGGTGCCGAGGGCGCCCAGATGGAGGGCTCCAAGCTGTTCTCCAAGCAGCTCATGGAGCGTGCGGGCATTCCGACGGCAGCCTATGGTTCGTTTACCGACGAGGCTTCGGCTCTCGCCTACGTGCGCGAGCAGGGCGCCCCGCTGGTCGTGAAGGCCGACGGCCTTGCCGCGGGCAAGGGCGTTATCGTGGCGACCGAACTTGAGCAGGCCGAGGAGGCCGTGCGCGAGTGCTTTGGCGGCACCTTTGGCGATGCCGGCAACACCGTGGTTATCGAGGAGATGCTCGTTGGTCCCGAGTGCTCGCTGCTGGCCTTTACCGACGGCAAGACCGTGCGCCCCATGGCCACCTCGCAGGACCACAAGCGTGCGCTCGAGGGCGACAAGGGCCCCAACACCGGTGGCATGGGCGTCTACAGCCCGGTGCCCATCGTGACCGATGAGGAGCACGCCACCATGGTGAAGGTCATGGAGCAGACCGTGGCCGAGCTCGCTGCCGAGGGTATCGACTACCGCGGCTGCCTGTACGGCGGCTTTATGCTCACGCCTGCCGGCCCCAAGGTGCTGGAGTTCAATGCCCGCTTTGGCGACCCCGAGACGCAGGTCGTTCTGCCGCGCCTTAAGAACGACCTGGTCGAGGTCATGTTGGCTTGTGCCAACTGCGAGCTCGACCAGATTGAACTCGACTGGCGTGACGAGTGGGCCGTGGCCGTTGTCCTGACGAGTGCGGGTTATCCCGGCAGCTACGAGAAAGGCAAGGTCATTACCGGTATCGCCGATGCCGAGGCCATGGAGAACGTGACCGTGTACCACGCGGGCACTGCCGTGGTGGACGGCCAGCTCGTGACCAATGGTGGCCGCGTGCTTGCCGTGACCGCTCTGGGCGACACGTTCGAGAACGCTCGCAACCTTGCCTACGAGGCCTGCGAGAAGATTGATTTTGAGGGCAAGACCCTGCGTCACGATATCGGCCTGCGCGCGCTGCGCGGCCGCGACGCCTGGGATGCCTAAAATCCGAGAGGAATGAGACGGATGGACGAGAAGAACGAAGAGCTCGTGGACGCGCAGATCGTCGAAGAGGACAGCCGCATGTATGGGCACGCCGAGGGCGAGCCTGGTGGCGAGGTCGCTGACGAGCCGGCGCTGGTGCTGGGCGACGACGACCCGCACGATGCCGAGCTGCACGAGAAGATTCTTTCGGAGGAGTGCGCCTGGAAGGGCAAGATCCTCGACGTCCACCGTCTTGAGGTTGAGCTGCCCAACGGTCACCGCAGCGCCCGCGATATCGTTCGCCATCCGGGTGCGGCGGCCGTTGTGGCACTGACCGAGAGCGGCAAGATCGTACTGGTGCGTCAGTACCGCACCGCCATCGACCGCGTGACGGTCGAGATTCCCGCCGGCAAGCTCGATCCAGGCGAGGACCCGCTCGATTGCGCCAAGCGCGAACTGCACGAGGAGACGGGCTTTAGGGCTGGTCGTATTCGCTTTTTGACGTCGATTGTCACGTCCTGCGGTTTTTGCGATGAGATCATCCACATCTACTTGGCCACCAAGCTCGAGTTTGATGCGCCCAACCCCGATGATGACGAGTTTGTCAACGTGGACCTGGTGCCGCTGCACGAGCTGATCGACGCCGTGCTCGACGGCAAGATCGAAGACGCCAAGACCGTCGTGGGCGCCTTGGCCTGCGATAGCATCGCGCACCGCCTTGGGGGCACGGAGCTTTAACGAGTGGGGATAGCCCTGGGACAAGTACTACTGATTGCTTTGTCCCAGGGCCTTACGTTGCTGATATTTCTTTGAGGATCACATGCTGAAGAGGTTTCTTTCGTATTACAAGCCCCAGATGGGGCTTTTTGTTGCTGATACTGTTTGTGCTCTGGTGCTTGCCGCCATTGACCTTGCTTTTCCTATTATTCTGCGCAATTTGACCGGTGGGCTATTTACTCAGGGTCAGGCTGCCATTATGCAGGCGCTCGGCATGATCGCGGTGGGCTTGGTGCTGATGTATGCCGTCCGCTGCGCCTGCCGCTATTTTGTGAGCTATTGGGGTCACGTGATGGGCGCGCGTATGGAGTCCAAAATGCGCGAGGACCTGTTCGACCAGTATGAGCGCTTTAGCTTTGCGTACTTCGACCGCAACAGTTCGGGCGACATGATGAGCCGCGTGGTCAACGACCTGTTCGATATCTGCGAGGCGGCGCATCACGTACCCGAGTGGATCATCATCTGCGGCATCGAGATTATCGGCTCGTTTGTGATCCTCTTTACCATCGCCCCGGTGCTGGCGCTTGCCATGGCCGTGGTGACGGCGGCGTTTGCGGTCATCATGTTTTGGCAAAACATGCGTATGCGCGAGGTCTTTAGCGACAACCGCAAAAAGATCAGCGGCATCAATGCGCAGCTGCAGGATTCTCTGGCGGGCATGCGCGTGGTCAAGAGCTTTGCCAACGAGGAGACCGAGCGTGCCAAGTTCCGCGCCTCCAACAATCGCTACCTTTTGTCCAAGGAGAACATGTATCACGCCATGGGCGTCTATACCGCGACGTATGGCCTGCTCTCTGGTGTGCTCTATGTGATCGTGGTGCTGCTGGGCGGCTGGCTGGTCGCCCAGGGACAGCTGCAGGCGGTCGATATGGCGACCTTTGCACTCTATATTTCGCTGTTCTGCACGCCGCTCGAGACACTCGTCAATTCGGCCGAAACGTATCAGAAGGCTATCGCCGGCTTTAAACGTATGGACGAGGTGCTCTCGACGGCGCCGGATATCCAGGACAAGCCGGGCGCTACGGATCTGCAGGTGACTGCCGGCGCCGTGGAGTATCACGACGTGTGCTTTAACTACGAGGACGTTGAGCTGGGCGAGGGCGATGCCGAAGAGCGTCCCGTTATCGACCATATGAATCTGTCCATCAAGCCCGGACAGACCATCGCTTTGGTTGGCCCTTCGGGCGGCGGCAAGTCCACGACCTGTTCGCTGCTGCCGCGCTTTTATGACGTGGCTACCGGATCCATTAGCATCGACGGTCAGGACGTGCGCGATGTGACGCAGCAGAGCCTGCGCCGCGCCATCGGCCTGGTGCAGCAGGATGTCTATCTGTTTGACGGCACGATTGGCGAGAACATCGCCTACGGCAAGCCGGGCGCTACGGCAGAAGAGATCGCCGAGGCCGCCCGTCGCGCCAACATCGATGCCTTTATCGAGTCGCTTCCGCAGGGCTACGACACCGTGGTGGGCGAGCGCGGCAGCCGTCTTTCGGGCGGACAGAAGCAGCGCGTTGCCATCGCGCGCGTGTTTCTCAAGAACCCCAAGATCCTGATTTTGGACGAGGCGACGAGTGCTTTGGATAACGAGAGCGAGGAGGCGGTGCAGGAGTCACTCGAAGAGCTGGCACGCGGCCGCACCACGATTATCATCGCCCACCGTCTTTCGACCATTAAGCATGCCGATGAGATTGCGACCGTTGAGCATGGTCGCGTTGTGGAGCGTGGCACGCACGAGGAGCTTCTCGCCCGTGGCGGCACCTATGCCCGTTACTATCGAATGCAGTTCGAAGGTGCGCGTGCGCACGAGCTCGACTGATTGATATGACAGGAAGTTTATGGCTGACAAGAACCCTTTGACTCCGGAAGAAGTGACGGAGTTATTCTCCGAAATCGATGCATCCGGTGTCTTGGATCCCACGCTTGCCAAAAAGCGAACCGAGCGCATGCGTGAGAAGGAGGCTGCGGCCAAGCGCGGTGACAAAGCTGCGCTAGCGCAGCTGCGCAGCGAGGACCGCGCGAGCCAGGCAAAACATATCGACCCGCTGTCCGAGGACGATCCTTCGGGCTCGCAGGTGAGCCATACCATTACAAAGACCGCGATGGCCGTGGTCATCGGTATTTTGGTGCTGATCGTGGGCATGCAGATCGGCTACGGCGTGATGCGTCGTCTGAACACCGCGAACCTCTCCGAGAGCGTTTCGGTCGATACCGTTTCGACGG
This sequence comes from uncultured Collinsella sp., assembly GCA_937926755.1. GTDB lineage: Bacteria > Actinomycetota > Coriobacteriia > Coriobacteriales > Coriobacteriaceae > Collinsella. Next base: position 7,110 of record CALBBA010000020.1, on the reverse strand, counting down.
CGCTGAAGGGCGGCCTTGAGTGGGGCAACGGCTTTACGCAGTTCCCACTCGACTTTACCGTCGATGAAGCCGATGAGCGTACGGGCACGGTCGAGGTGACGGTGTTGGACACATCGTCTGCCAACGAGCTCGAGCTGCTGTCCAACGGGCAGATTCAGGCCGCGGCGCTTGCGACCAACGCGTTGCTCAACGATAAGATCGACCGCGTGGTGTATAACGTTCACGCCTATATCGACGAGGATAGCAACATTCAGCACGATTCCTTCTTTGGCATGTTCCCCGCGCGCGGCCACCAGAGCGCCATTTTGACGTTCGTGTGGACCAAGAGCTCATCCAACGCCACGAGTATCGACTGGAAGATGCGCATCGTAAGCATGGACGACACCATTGCCGAGCGCATTCAAAAACAGGTGAACTCGGTTTCGTCGCTGATCGAGGACCCGGTGGTGAGCCAGACCAAGATTGACGAGGAAAAGGCCGAGCGCGATCTGGAGCATCGTCTGCATGGCCGCGAGATTTTCCGCGGCGGCAAGCCCGATCGCACACCGTCCGAACTGCTGGAGCAGGACAAGAAAAAATAAGACGCCATCATCCCGCGTGAGCCACAAGCCCCGCGGGATGATTTTTCTGGGACGGGGATTAAAAAACATTATGCATAGAAAGTCATAATTATCATTTCGTAAACATTTCGATGAAATTAACGCCATGAGGCATGCTTGCGGTTACAATACCGCGAGGCCTAACTACACACCTTTAAGCCGGTCCTGTGAGACCGGGAAGGAGAATTATGGCGAACAACCATACCGCGGGCGCTGCCGCCCGCACCTTCGCGCCCAGCGAGCTTTGCCAGCGTATGCTGGCCAAAACCAGCAAGGGCACCTGCGGTCCCTGCATCCTGTATCTTGAGGATGGGACCATTTTTTATGGACGTGCATGCGGCGCCGAGGGCACCGCGACCGGCGAAGTTTGCTTCAACACCTCGCTCGAGGGCTACTTTGAGGTCATGACCGACCCGAGTTATGCCGGCCAAATCGTAACCATGACCTATCCGCAGATCGGCAACTACGGTATCGACGAGACCGACGTCCAGTCGGCCTTCCCCGGCGACGCCGTGTGCCCTGCGAGCGCTCCGGCCATGCGCGGCATGATCGTTCGCGACATGTGCGCCACGCCTTCTAACTGGCGCTCGGCCGTCAGCGTGCCGGAGTACCTGCGCGCTCACGGCATCGTCGCTATCGAGGGTGTCGACACTCGCGCCCTGGTGCGCCACCTGCGCGACAATGGTTCCAAGATGGGCATTATTTCGACCGAGATCTTCGACGTCGACGAGCTTGCCGAGCGTCTGGCCGCAGCGCCCACGCTGGTAGGCGAGAACCTGGTCAAGACCGTAAGTTGCCCCGTACCTCACGAGTTTGTGGCCGCCGACCTGCCTGCCACGCATGACTTTGCGCTTGCGGCTGCCGCTCCTGCCCGTCACAAAGTGGTCGCCTACGACTGCGGTGTGAAGCGCGGTATTCTGGAGGGCCTGGTCCGTGCCGGCTGCGATCTCACCGTCGTGCCGTGGGATACGCCCGCCCAGCAGGTGCTCGACATGAATCCCGATGGCGTCTTTTTGTCCAACGGCCCCGGCGACCCCGATGCCGTGGTGGAGACCTATGAGCAGGTACAGCAGCTGATCGGCAAGGTGCCGGTCTTTGGTATTTGTCTTGGTCACCAGATGATCAGCCTGGCCTGCGGCGCCCAGATGGAAAAGCTTAAGTTCGGTCACCGCGGTGGCAACCAGCCGGTTATGAACCTGGTAAGCCGCCGTGTGGAGATCACCGCGCAAAACCATGGCTTTGGCCTGCTGTTCCCCAGCTTGGGCAAGCTTGTCCCCGAGCTTTCCGGCGGCGAGACCGAGCATGCGGCCGATGGAGATCTGCGCGTCTGGGTGCGCCGCGGAATCGCGCCGGTCGTGATGAACGAGCGCTTTGGTCGCATTCGCCTGACACATGTGAACCTCAACGACGGCACCGCCGAGGGCATCCAGCTGCTCGACGCACCGTGCTTCTCGGTCCAGTACCACCCCGAGGCCTCGCCTGGCCCCACCGATGCCCACTATCTCTTTACCGCCTTTACGCGACTCATGGACGGCGAGGAGAACTACCTGGACATCGACACCGCGAAGGACCGCCTCGCCGGCTGGAATTTCGCCGACGATGGTTCCGCCGTTCTACCGAACGGCGGACCGGTCGACGCTGCGGCTGCATCTGGCACATCATCTTGCCGTTCTGCTTCGGACGCGCGGGCATAAGCCCAGCGCGCCCTCGCATCACGGCAACCTGATGCACCAGTTGCACCCTCGCTGACTTTTCCAAAACATTGAGTCAGCCTCTCTAGGAGGTTTTAAACATGCCGAAACGTACTGACATCAAGCGCATCCTCGTCATTGGTTCGGGCCCCATTGTTATTGGCCAGGCCTGTGAGTTCGACTACTCCGGCGCCCAGGCCTGCAAGGTGCTCAAGGAGGATGGCTTTGAGGTCATCCTGGTCAACTCCAACCCGGCGACCATCATGACCGACCCGGGTCTTGCCGACCGCACCTATGTCGAGCCCATTACCGCCGAGTTTATCGAGCGCGTAATCAAGAAAGAGCGCCCGGACGCGCTGCTGCCCACGCTGGGCGGCCAGACCGGTCTGAACGCCGCCGTCGAGCTGGCGAAAGACGGCACGCTCGACAAGTACGGTGTCGAGATGATCGGCTGCGACCTGGCCGCTATCGAGCGCGGCGAGGACCGCAAGCTCTTTAACGAGGCCATGGCCGAGATTGGCCTGGAGGTCGCGCGCTCGGGCTATGCCTACAGCGTGGCCGACGCCGAGGCTATTGCCGAGCGCGTGGGCTATCCCTGCGTACTGCGCCCGAGCTTTACCCTCGGCGGCGCCGGCGGCGGCATCGCTCACACCCACGAGGAGCTCGTCTCCATCGTGAGCCAGGGCCTGGAGCTCTCGCCCGCCCATGAGGTGCTGGTCGAGGAGTCCATCGAGGGCTGGAAAGAGTATGAGATGGAGGTCATGCGTGACCACGCCGGCAACGGCATCATCGTGTGCTCCATCGAGAATCTCGACCCCATGGGCGTGCACACCGGCGACTCCATCACCGTGGCGCCGGCGCAGACGCTCTCCGACCTTGAGTATCAGCGCATGCGCGTGGCCTCGCTCGCCATTCTGGAGAAGATCGGCGTCGAGACCGGTGGCTCCAACGTGCAGTTTGCCGTGAACCCCAACACCGGTCGCTTGATCGTCATCGAGATGAACCCGCGCGTGAGCCGTTCGTCCGCGCTGGCCTCCAAGGCCACGGGTTTCCCCATCGCCAAGGCCGCCGCGCGCCTGGCTGTGGGCTATACGCTCGACGAGATCGTCAACGACATCACCAAGGCAACGCCCGCCTGCTTTGAGCCCACGATCGACTACTGCGTGGTCAAGGTGCCGCGCTTTGCCTTCGAGAAGTTCAAGGGTACCGACCCCACGCTCACCACGCGCATGAAGGCCGTGGGCGAGATCATGGCGATTGGCCGCACCTTTGAGGAGGCTTTCGGCAAGGCCATGCGCTCACTGGAGGACGGTCACCAGGGTATCTGCGCCGGTGGCAAGGAGGGTGCCGACAAGCTGAGCGACGACGAGCTCGCTCAGACCGTGGCAACCCCGACCGAGCACCGCATCTTCTTTGTGGTCGAAGCCCTGCGCCGTGGCTGGGATGTCGCGCGTATCCATGCCATCTGCGGTATCGATCCGTGGTACCTCAACCGTATCAACGATATGGTGCAGGTCCAGGAGAGCATCCGCGGCCTGCGCGTGGAGGATATCGACGCCGACGCGATGCGCCTGCTCAAGCAGTACGGCACGAGCGACGCCGAGATTGCCGCGCTGACCGGCTCCGATGAGCGCTTTGTGCGTGCCTATCGCAAGGGTCTGGGCGTGGTTCCCAGCATGAAGACGGTCGATACCTGCGCTGCGGAGTTCTCGAGTGCCACGGAGTACCACTACAAGACGTACGAGAACATCTACCGCACGAGCCCGGATGCCAAGAAGTGTGTGGCTCCCGACGAGACCACGCCGGCGGACAAACCCAAGGCGATGATCCTGGGCGCCGGCCCCAACCGTATTGGCCAGGGTATCGAGTTCGATTACTGCTGCGTGCACGCGAGCTACGCGCTGGCCGCCCGCGGCTTCGAGACCATCATGGTCAACTGCAACCCCGAGACCGTCTCGACTGACTACGACACCTCGGACCGCTTGTACTTTGAGCCGCTCACCTACGAGGACGTCATGGATGTCATCGATGTTGAGCGACCCGACGGCGTCGTGGTGACGCTCGGCGGCCAGACCCCGCTTAAGCTGGCGCGCATGCTCGAGGAGAGCGGCGTGAACATTATGGGCACCAAGCCCGATGCCATCGACTTTGCCGAGGACCGCGAGCGCTTCGCCGCTCTGCTCGACAAGCTGGGCATCATGTACCCGCCGGCGGGCCAGGCCACCTCGTTTGAGGAGGCCGAGGCCGTGGCCGCGCACATCGGCTACCCGCTGCTGGTGCGTCCGAGCTACGTGCTGGGCGGCCGCGGCATGATGATCGCCTACGATGCCGAGCATCTGCGCGATTACATGGCCGAGGCTGCGCGCATTAGCCCCGACTACCCGGTGTACCTGGACCGCTTCCTGGAGGGCGCGATCGAGTCCGACGTCGACGCCCTGTGCGATGGTGAGGAGGTCTACATCGGCGGTATCCTGGAGCATATCGAGGAGGCCGGCATTCACTCTGGCGACTCCGCGACCTGCATCCCGCCGTTTAGCTTTAGCGAGAGCCTGCAGGCGAAGCTCCGCGAGACCACGCGCCGCATCGCGATAGCGCTGGGAGTCCGCGGCCTGGTCAACGTGCAGTACGCCATCAAGGGCGAGACCGTCTACGTGATCGAGGCCAACCCGCGTGCCAGCCGTACCGTGCCGTTTATCTCCAAGGCCACCGGCGTGCCGCTGGCCAAGTGCGCGGCGCGTATCATGGCAGGCGATTCCATCGCGAGCCTGGGCCTGCCGAGCGACGAGCGCCAGCTGGACTGGTTCTGCATGAAGGAAGCCGTTATGCCCTGGGGTCGTTTCCCGGGCGCTGACGTTATCCTGGGGCCCGAGATGAAGTCGACGGGCGAGGTCATGGGTATCGCTAAGAGCTATCCCGAGGCATACGCCAAGACGCAGCTGGCGATTGACTACAAGCTGCCCGACCCGAGCGCCGGTAAGGTGTTCATTAGCGTGTGCGACCGCGACAAGCGTCATATCCTTTCGGTCGCCCGTATCCTGCGCTACCTGGGCTTTGATATCTGCTCCACCGAGGGCACGGCGCGCGTGCTGCGTGGAGGCAACGTGACGTGCGAGGTCGTGGAAAAGATTAGCGGCCCGCACGATGGCGAGCGTCCCAATATCGGCGATCTCATCGCCGATGGCAAGATTGCGGTAATCATCAATACGCCATACGGCCCGGGCTCGCGTGGCGACGGTTATCTGCTGCGCACCGAGGCAGTGCGTCGCGGCGTGACCTGCGTGACCGCGATGTCCGCGGCCAACACGTACGTGAGCGCTATCGAGGCCGTGCGTGAGGACCAGCAGGGTCACGGCAGCGCCAACGACATGGGCATGGACGTTATCGCCCTGCAGGACCTGCCGCAGCACACGGTGTAGGGTGACCTGTCCGGCCGGGGCGGGGGCCGAGTTTCCCCCTTCGCTCCGGCTGCAAGCAGAGTCGCTCAGTGGGAAACTCGGCTCCCCCGCCCCGGCCTGCGGTGACTTGGTTGTGCCGTGTGCTGCAGAAGGGGCTTTGTGCGTCCGGTGGCAATCAGGGTTCCGGCAACGGTGGGCAGACATCCGGCGGTTCGAACGATGGCGCCCAGGCGGGAAAGCCCGCTGGTGACAAGGCTCAGGGTGGCAAGTCCGCTAACTCACTTGCGAGCACCGGTGATCAAACGGTGGCGACCGTCGCCGCGATCGGCGGCCTGGGTGCCGCGATCGCCGCAATCGGAGTCTTCCTTGCTCGTTTCCGCCGCAAGGAAGACTAGCGCGAGCGATTGACAATCGCACACGTTTCCCAAGAGGGCCGCGGTAACCGTCGCGGCCCTCACTTTACCGGAGCGGTCTGAGGACTCGCGTCTTTCGCTTCGGACTGCTGCGCAGGGTCAATCAGGCGGAGATCTCACCCGTGTCGGGTTTGCGATAGCTTGGCGAATATAATTACGCGAAATCTAGGATTTCTCAAAAACGCGAAGTAGATGATATATTGTACTTCGCGTTTTTCAGTTAATCTTAATTTTGCGAAGTGGATTGCCATGAGACTTATTAATCGACCGTTCTATATGGATAAGCTCTCCAAGGTGGCGGGTTCGCCAGACATCAAGGTGATTACCGGAATCAGGCGATGCGGAAAATCGAAATTGCTTGAGGCGTTTGCCAGCCAACTTCGTTCAAACGACCCCTCGGCCAACGTCATACACGTCAACTTCAATCTACTTGAGTTCGAGCCGTTGGCGGAATACCATGCGCTGCATACATATGTGGAAAAGCATTATATCGAGGGTTGCCGGAATATCGTCATGATCGACGAGGTCCAGATGTGTGAAGGGTTCGAGCGGGCTATCAACAGTCTTCATGCGTCAGAGAAATATGACATTTACATCACGGGGTCGAATGCCTTTCTTCTCTCAAGCGACCTCTCGACGTTGTTCACGGGAAGAACGGTGGAGATCGAGGTCTTTCCGTTTTCACTTGCGGAGTTCTCGGCGTATCACGAGATCACTTCTCCAGCCGAGGCCCTTGCTCGCTATGTCCGCGAGGGAGGAATGCCGGGTTCCTATATCTACCAGGACGAAAGGATGCGTTTCTCATACATCTCGGATGTGCTTGAAACTCTTATCCTGCGCGACATCAGACAAAAATATCGTATACGTAATGCGGAGCAGCTTAAACGTTCCTGCGAGTTCCTGATGGATAACGTCGGAAACATCTCTTCTCTCAAGGGGATGGCGGCTGAGCTGTCACGAGCGAACCTTAAGATAAGCGACAAGACGCTGGCTGTGTATATCGACTACCTGT